>CAIKYN010000105.1 GCA_903831635.1 uncultured Spartobacteria bacterium | reverse complement strand
CCAAAGGTGTGTCCTCCGGCGATGAGGGCAACGGTTTCCTCGTCATTCATCGCCATCCGGGCGAAGGTCTCGCGGATGTCGCGCGCCGAGGCGATCGGGTCAGGATTGCCGTTGGGGCCCTCGGGATTCACATAAATGAGTCCCATCTGCACGGCGGCTAGGGGGTTTTCAAGCTCTCGGTCTCCGCTGTAGCGCTGGTCGGCGAGCCACTCCTTCTCGGCACCCCAGTAGATCTCCTCCGGCTCCCAGATATCTTTGCGACCACCGGCGAACCCGAAGGTCTTGAAGCCCATCGAATCGAGAGCAACATTCCCGGCGAGAATCATAAGATCAGCCCAGGAGATTTTACGTCCATACTTCTGCTTGATTGGCCAAAGCAGGCGGCGCGCCTTGTCGAGATTGCCGTTATCGGGCCAGCTGTTAAGCGGCGCGAAGCGCTGGCTGCCGTTGCCTGCGCCACCACGTCCGTCCCCGGTGCGATAAGTGCCAGCGCTGTGCCAGGCCATACGGATGAAGAGGGGCCCATAGTGACCGAAATCGGCGGGCCACCATTCCTGCGAATCCGTCATGAGCGCCTGAAGGTCTTTCTTCACGGCCTCGAGGTCGAGGCTCTTAAATTCTTCCGCATAATCGAATCCCTCTTCCATCGGATTCGTCAGCGGGGACTGCTGGTTCAGAAGCTTGAGGTTCAGCTGATTCGGCCACCAGGCAGCGTTATTTGAGGCTCCGGTGATGGCTTCTTTACGGATGGCGCCTGAAAATGGGCACATGGATTCGGTGGTCATGATGGTCTGCTGTTATTGAAATGATGAGGGGTGTTGAGGGAATGATAGAGCCGAAGACTTATTGTTAAAATACTTGTTACCTGTGATAACCATAGGCAGAACCTATGGAAATGCATCAACTTCGCTATGTCGTTGCCGTTGCACGGATGGGGAATTTTTCCAGAGCGGCAGAGCAGTGCCATGTCTCCCAGCCATCACTCAGCCAACAGATCCTGAAACTCGAGGAGGAACTGGGGGAGAGACTCTTTGACCGGACTAAGAGGGAGGCACGCCCGACATCGCACGGAGAGGCGTTTCTGCGACGGGCGGTACGCATTCTGGAGGAGGTGGATGGGGCTCGGAGGGAGGCAGAGGACGCCAAGAGCCTCAACTCCGGCACCGTGACGCTCGGTGTGCTGCCGACAATCGCCCCCTATCTGCTACCGGGAGTCATGGCTGCCTTCGCGAAGCACTATCCTGGCGTCGAAATGATCGTGCAGGAAGAAACGACTTCACGCCTCTTGAAACTACTTCATGGCTACGAGATCGACTTTGCCCTGATAAGCCTTCCTCTAGCGGGAGACGAGGCGGAGCGCCTCGAGGTGATGCCGCTGCTAATTGAGGAGCTTCTCCTGGCGCTTCCTTCCGACCATCCGCTCACTCGCAAACGAACGCTGAGCCCACGAGATCTTGAGATGGAGCGCCTGATCGTGATGCAGGAGGGTCATTGCCTTGGCGATCAGGTTCTTGGCTTCTGCAACCGGCGGGATCTTCGCCCCATGATCAGCTTCCGCAGTGCCCAGCTCGAGACCATCCAATCACTGGTCGCTGCAGGAATGGGCATCTCGCTGATCCCGGCTATGGCCGCCGTCTTCGAGAAAACGATACGTCCGGAATACCGCTCACTGAGCGGAGAGAAGCCGGAGAGGAAAATTGTCGCTGCATGGCCTACGCAACGTCCGCTGGGACGAGGATCCATGGAGTTCCTCAAGACCCTGAACGAACAACTCAAGGAACAACTGAAATCCCGAGGATCAAAAAAAAGATGACCCCTTCGAAGTCCCTCGATCAACTTCTCTCCCAAGACGAGCCCCTGCTTGCGCTCGCTCCGATGCAGGATGTAACCGACCTGCCGTTCTGGCGTCTGATGACGCGCTATGGCGGGGCGGATCTTTACTACACTGAGTATTTCCGGGTAACGGCAACCTCGGGCCTCGACAAACCGATCCTCGCCTCGATCACCCAAAATCCGACAGGGCGTCCCGTCATTGCGCAGATGATCGGCAACGACATCCCCTCACTGGTTCGTACTGCCAAGGAACTGGGCCAACATCCCATTGCGGCAATCGATCTGAATCTCGGCTGCCCTGCCCCTGTGGTCTACCGCAAGTGCGCGGGAGGCGGACTGCTACGCGATCTGCCCCGCATTGATGGGATCCTCGGGGCGCTGCGTGATGCCATCTCTGGAAAGTTCACTGTAAAGACACGCCTCGGCTTCGATGACGAAAAAACCATTGAAGCACTCCTGCCGCTCTTCAGAAAACACTCCATCGATCTTGTGACAGTCCATGGGAGAACTGTGCTTCAGATGTATGGCGGAGGAATTCGCCATGACCTGATCCGGATGGCTGCCGAATCACTCCCCTGCCCCGTCCTTGGAAACGGGAACGTCTCCACTCCCACCGACGCCGAGACCCTCATGGCTGAAACAGATGCTCGGGGTCTCATGATCGGGCGCGGCGCGGTGCGCAACCCGTGGATCTTTTCTCAAATTAGAGAACATTTTGCCGGCAAGCCGATCTCTCGTCCCACAGGGCGGGAAGTTCTGGCTTATATCCACGACCTCTATGAGACGGTCTGTGATCCGACGATTCCCGAACCGAAGGGTGCCCAGAAGATCAAGAAATACGCGAATTTCATTGGGGAGGGAATCAATCCCGAGTTCCTTCATGCCGTTCGCCGCGTCAGCAGCAAGGAGGAGTTTTTTGCTCTGTGCCAGGAGCATCTCGAGCATGGAGAGGAGATGATGCTCGAGCCAAATCAAAGCTCCTAGGCTCTATACCTTTAGGCTTTAGGCTTTAGGCTTTAGGAAAAAACCATGCTATCTTCCTGAAACTACTGCTCCTAAAACCCTAGAGCCTAAACCGCTAACAGCCTCCTCTTCCACTCATGTTCGAAATCAAACCCCGCGATAAGATGGTCGAGCGCGCCCTGTTGGTCGGCGCTCACACGGTTGCGGAGTCGCGTGAGGATGCGGAGGATCTCCTGAACGAATTGGGTGAGTTGGTGCGCACTCTCGGCGTGCCGATCGTCGGGAAGCAGCTGGTGCAGATCCGCGAACCGCAGGCCCGACTTTTCCTTGGCTCGGGCAAGGCTGAGGAAATCTGTGAGCACGCGCGAGAACTCGGTTGCGATGTCATCATCTTCGACAATGAGCTGACCCCGGCCCAGCAGCGAAACTGGGAGACCCTGGCCAAGATGACCGTGATCGACCGACAGGAGATCATTCTCGATATCTTCGGGACGCGCGCACAAACCCGCGAAGCCAAGATTCAGGTCGATCTTGCCCGTATGTCGTATTCGCTGCCGAGGCTCACCCGGGCATGGAGCCACCTTGGCAAGCAAGGTGGAGGAATTGGCTCCAAGGGCGAGGGTGAGAGCCAGCTCGAGCAGGATAAACGAAAGATCCGAGGGCAGATGGATCGTCTGAAGCGCGACCTCGTGGAAGTACGGCGTAACCGTGCCAACCAGCGCAAAGACCGCAAGCGTGCTCCCGTGCCCAATGTCGCCATCGTCGGGTATACCAATGCGGGCAAATCCTCTCTTCTTCGTCGCCTCACGGGCGCCGACGTGCTGGTTGAGGATGCACTCTTCGCGACACTCGACACCACGACTCGCAAGATCGATCTCCCGAACAAGCAGCCCCTCCTGCTGACGGACACGGTCGGGTTTATCCGAAAGCTTCCCCACCAGTTGGTGGAGTCATTCAACGCCACCCTTGAGGAGGCCGTCATGGCCGATTTTCTTGTCCACCTGCTCGATGCCTCCCATCCCCGCGTGCTCGAATTCTACGGCACCACGATGAAGGTGCTCGCCGACCTCGGTGCCGATCACAAGAAGACCCTGACGGTCTTCAACAAGATCGATCAGGTCGAGGATCCCATCACACGGGCGATGCTCCGCAATGCTTACCCCGAGGCACTCTTTATCTCGGTTCACTCGGGTGAGGGACTCGATCTGCTGGTCGAGCACCTAGGGAATCTTGTCGGCTCCGAGAACAGGGAAATCGAACTGCTCATCCCGCATAGCCGTCCCGACATCCTGGCAAAGCTCCACCGCGAGGGCATTGTTCATTCAACTTCCTACGAGGAGGAGGCCAGCAGAATCCGGGTCACCGTGCCGGAACGCCTCAGGGAATCGGTGAGTTCCTTCCTCTGCAGGTGACGGATATCGAACGGAAAGCATGATTCTGCACAGCGACTGCACCAAATCGTCACCTATCCACGGTGTTTCGTGCTTCCCCACAGCCATGCCTCTCATGCTAGCGTGATTCTTTCCTAATTTTCCCATGAGCGACGACCCCAAAGCACCCGCCGATCTTTCCTCTCTGGGGATCGACCTCTCCGATATCTTCCGTCCTGCGTGGACAACCGAGACCAACGACAGCACGGCGCGTCTCGCTGCAAAATTTGACGAAGGAGATCGTCCCGAGCGTTTCGGAGGTGGTCGCCGTGACCGCGATGGCGGACGTGACTCGCGCGGACCACGCCCCGACAGGGGTCCTCGTCCCGATCGCGCGAACCGTTCCAGTGGTCCCGGTCAGGAGAATCGTGGAAGCCGCAGCGGTGGCCCCCGTGAGAATCGCGGACCAAGCGGACAGGGTGCACCAACGGGAGCCGGAGCTTCTAGTTCCGAGGGCGGAAGGAATCGCCATGACCGCGGCGACCGTAGGGGACCACGCGACGAGCGCGATCGCAGACCAGAACCTGCACCCAAGCCGCTCTTGGAAGGCTGGAAGCTTCAGCTGGTTCCCGAATTCGCCGCCATCGAGGGCATCGCCAAGCAAATCCGCTCCCGAGCCAAGGCCTATCCCCTCTTTGAACTGGCCCGCCTGATCGTCCAACTCTCCGACCGCTACAGCGTCCGCTTGCAGGCCGAGAGTGAAGAGACCACCGAGCTCTTCCGGGTCAAGACCGATGGATCGCTCTGGCAGACCCGCAAGGAAGCGGTCTCGCATCTGCTCTCCAAGCATCTTGGAAAATTTTACCGAAAATCCTCCATCACCACCGAAGCACCCAAGGGCGCCTTCTCCGTGGTTGCCCAGTGCGGCATGAGTGGAGTCCTACTCGGACCCCCAAACCATCACGAGTACACCTCGCGACTGATTGCCCTCCATTCTGAACGCTTCAAGAATATGCCGTTCGAGGTCTACAAATCACGCATCAAGATGATGCGCGACGAAGCGCTGAT
>CAIKYN010000104.1 GCA_903831635.1 uncultured Spartobacteria bacterium | reverse complement strand
CATGTGATCCGTACCCGCAAGATCCCGTTCTTCGGAAGCTGTGCGAGTCCCGCACTCATTCTCTCAACGCTGATCATTATTCTGATCGGTTCCGCAATTCCTTACATTCCGCCGGTTGCCGCCTATCTCGGCATGGTGCCGCTTCCACCGATTTTCTGGGCCTTCATTGCCGCCACGATTCTCTGCTACGTGACGCTCACCCATACGGTGAACGCCTGGTTTGCCAGAAAGTTCGGTATTGATTAAGACATAGCTTCCCAACCCAACTGATTTTCATGAAAGCTTTACTCAATGCACTCCAGGAAGGCCGTCTTGTCGAACTTCCCGACAATATCAAGAACGACGCCCTGGAGTTCCTCGGCACCCTGCTCGAGGCTGTTCCCGAAGTCAGTGACGAGGGCATCAATGAGAAGGCCTTGGCTCGTGAGAACCAGCACAATACCGGCATCGGCAGGGGCTGGGCCTGCCCTCACGCTACGTCGGATTCAGATGGTGAATTGCTTTGCTCCGTCGGTTGGAGCCCCAAAGGAATTGATTACGGATCACCGGACGGCGTTCGAGTGCACCTGGTGGTCATGTATCTGGTTCCTGATACCCAGAGGAATTCGTATCTCAAGGAGATCTCCCAGCTTGCCAAGGCGATCCATCAGAACGAAGACCTGCAGAAGCTCCAGGAACTCGAGGATCTTTCCGACGTTCGCCATGCCCTCCTCGATGCCATCACTCATGCCATCGAGTCGGTGACTCCCGAGGCCCGTGCCCGGATGATCCAGCTCGAGGTGCGCCATGCCGAGGCTGCGGCCGTAGCCGAGGAGACCGCCGACATCCTCACGCTTGACCCGATCGCCCGCTCGATACGTCCTCTTGCCATTCTCATCGTTCCCGGAGCCAAGCCTGTCGTCCTTTCTCAGGATAAGACGCTGGTCGAAGCACTCGAGCACTCCACAACGCTAGCCGACGATCTCGCCAAGGGGGCCCACTCCGTTGTGGGCGATGTGAATGTGGTGCTGCGTTCGAGTGAGCATTTTGCGGGGGAGAGGGTGCTCCATGAATGTGTCGCATTCAGGGGTTCCGCTAAGAACTCTTAGCGGAGTCTCGCGATCTTGGCGCATAGCGTCGTTGCTCTGCGCTCGCAGTAGCTCACTACAGCGTCGCTAGACCGCCTAGCTCTCCATTCAAGCTTAGGAGTCTTTCAAAACACGGGCAGTACAACCGTCACTTTTACAATAGGGCTTTTGGTAGTCTGTGGCTTAAGATATAGCGAGACACTCTTTGAAAACTAAAGCCGCGGCGATGATCAGCGGACTCGCTGATTTTTTCCTACTTTGTCGTTGGAGATCTGCTTTGTGTGACTCTCAAGATCCCTTTCAAGTAATAGTAAAAAAATTATCCCTTATAAAGATAAGCAACGCGTCCGGTTATACCGCAGAATAGATGCCAGGGGATGGTGTCGGCCTTGGTGGCGATCTCCGTGGCGGTGATTTCCTCTTTGCCTTGTTTTCCGACGAGAACAGCTTCGTCCCCGACGTTGATCCCTTTGACTGCTGAAACATCGACCATGATCTGATCCATGGTGACGCGACCAAGGACATGGCAGCGTTTGCCTTTGATCAGGACGGAGGTTCCTTTGCCAGAAAGCTGGCGAGGGTAGCCGTCCGCATAGCCGACCGGCAGGATGGCGACCTTCATGGCCCGCGGCGTGATGTAGGTGCTGCCATAGCTGATTCCATGGCCTTTCGGGAGGTCGTTCAGAAAGGTAACGGAGGCCCTCCAACTCAAGGCGGGCTTGAGAAGTTTCTGGAACTTCGGGACAGGGGAGACTCCGTAGAGGGCTAGTCCGACACGCACAAGGTCATGGGCATGCGCCGAGAAGAGCATGGTCCCTGCGGAGTTCAGAATATGGATCGGGACCTTTGCTTCAAACTCTCGAAGGTAGGAGAGCAACCCTGCAAAGTTCTTGAGCTGCTCTTTGGTGGCTTTGCCATCGCTGTCAGCTGAATGGAGGTGGGTCGAGATGCTGTGAAGGGTGAGGGGAAGTTCCCTGATCTGACGGAGGATGGCGAAGGCTTGCTCGGGATCAGCTCCAAGTCGTCCCATGCCGGTATCGATCTTGAAATGAATCGGTGCCCCGGCCGGGGCGCTCTGTGCATAGAGCTCTGCTTCCCTCGTTGAGGAAATAGTGGGGATGAAACCATGGCGGCCGATCTCGGTATACTCGGCAGGGAGGGCGGCACTCAGGAGAAGGATCGGCTTCTTTTTCTCGGTAACACGAAGCTGGATCGCCTCGCCGAGAGAGGCTACGGCAAAGACCTCAATACCGGGACTTAGTGTCGAAGCGACTTCATTGAGGCCATGGCCGTAGCCGTTGGCCTTCACAACAGCCATGATGCCGGCCTTCCCAGCCATCTTACGGACAGCTTTGAGATTATGCCTGAGGGCCGCATGATCGACCTCGACCCAGGTACGCAGTGGAAGAGACATCTCGTGAGTATGCCACAGGGATGGAGGGGAGTGAAATCAGAGTTTCACAGGGATGAAGGAGATGAATGAGATGTATGAAAAATCAAAAAATACAGAATGATCCTGTATTGCATCCCTTTTATCCCCTTTGGACTCGCGCTCTCCTGAGCGGCTCACCCGTCGCAAGGCTCGGACTGCTCCTGCGTCGCATTCCTACTCGGCAATCCCATTGCCTCGTTTATCCCTTTATTGGAATGAGCTATGTCGGTTATCTTTACCTCAATGAAGATCATTGTGACAGGAGGGGCCGGCTTTATCGGATCCCATGTGGTCCGTAATCTCCTGGGTGAGGGGCATGAGATCACAGTGGTCGATGACTTCAATAACTTCTACGATCCCGCCATCAAGCGGGCGAATGTCGTATCCTTCGCATCCTCCGGAGCTCCCGTGGAAGTTGCTGAGATCGATCTGAGAAACTGGGATGCCGTTCAGCGTGTTTTTG
>CAIKYN010000103.1 GCA_903831635.1 uncultured Spartobacteria bacterium | reverse complement strand
TCCCCGCTCTCCTCGGGATGGATTCTCGTCTCCGGGTTGCTCTTTCTGTGTATCACTGGAACCTGGCTCACCGCGCATAACTATAATCAGCGGGTCTTCTCCAGCGCGCGTGGCGTGGTCCTGGAGAACCAGTGGCCCGAGAGTCGGATCTCCGTTCCCTTTTCGGAACGTGAGGCCCTGGCAATTCATCCTGGGCAGATCGCCAACATCACGATGGGTAACGACACGCATTTGATGAAGGGAGCCGTCGTCTCCGTTACTCCGGGAAAAGGCGATACTCAGACTGCTGGCGATGCGATGGTGGTGGTACGTCTCGTGGGTGAACCGCGAGCGACCGGGGAAAAAGCTCACCATTACCTGCCGGTCGGCGCCACCTGTAACGTCACGATCGATACCACGATTCCGGAAGAGTCACTGACTCCGGGAAGCTCTGTTTCGCAATGACTGGGGCAACGGCTGACAGGGGAGATGTTGTGAAGCAGGCACTCCCTTGGATACTCGCGCTGCTCTCCGGCCTCTTGGTGGGAATCTGTTTTCCTCCCTTTGAATACCCTCATCTCTCCTGGCTTCCCTGGGTTGCCCTTGCACCGCTCTGCTGGGCCCTCTGGGTTTCACCACGGCCCGCCTCGACAAGGTCCTGGGCGCGCCGAGCATTCCTTCTCGGATGGCTCTCTGGGACGGTCTCTTTCCTCATCTCTCTTTTTTGGATCACGACGGTCACCAGTCTTGGCTGGATCCTGCTTTCACTCGTGGTGGGTCTTTATCACGGCCTCTGGGGGCTCTTCGCGGGACTGGTCCTCCGACCTGTAGGGGAGGGAGGAGCACATCGGGATCCCTCCCGGGCTTGGCTCGGCAACGGGCGCAATCTCGTCGTCGCTCTGCTCGGGGCCTCCGGATGGGTCGCCGTGGAGTGGCTCCGGGGGACACTCTTCTCCGGCTTCGGGTGGAATGCCCTGGGCGTCGCCCTGCGCAACAGCATCCCTCTCATTCAGATCACCTCGATCACCGGAACGGCAGGCCTGACCTTCCTCTGCGTCCTTGGTTCGGCTATCGCCGCGATCACCGTGGAGCGACTGCGTCGTGAGATTTGCTCTGGAAAGACGCGCCCGCATGTCGATTTCTTCGCCGTGATGTTCCTAGTGGTTCTGCTCTTCGGCTACGGGGTGAAGAAGATCACCCTGCCGGCGACGACAAGTGTTCCGCTGAAAGTGGCAGGCATTCAGGGGAATGTGCCTGTCTACGACTACTGGAACGATAAGTGCGAGGGGCGGATCATGGAGGGCTACCTGAGCCAGAGTCGGAAGGCTCTTGCCGGGGACCCCGATCTGCTCGTCTGGCCCGAGGCGGCCACGCCGCGCCCCCTTCTGCTCGATGAGATCATCTTCAATCAAGTGAAGGACCTTGCGTCCGGCACGCATGCCGACTTCCTGATCGGGAGCGTCCATTACGAGCAGGAACCGCGCGGGGATTATAACTCAGCCATTCTACTGACCAATCACGCCGCCTCTGCCCAGATCTACAACAAGATCCACCTGGTTCCCTTTGGCGAATATGTCCCGTTCCGTCACAGCTTTCCTCTCTTCAGCTGGATTGTTGGGAATAAGGTCCCTTACGACTTCGATCCGGGGAAGGGACCTTCCCTGCTAGAGCTCTCGATGAAACCGATCAAGCTGGGGCCTCTGATCTGCTTTGAGGATACTCTTGGAGATTTGACCCGCCGTTCGGCAAAGCTGGGAGCCCAACTCCTGATGACCCTGACTAACGATGGTTGGTTTGAGCATTCCGTGGGGACGCGGCAGCACCTCGCGAATGCCCAGCTCCGCACGGTCGAGACTGGCCTGCCGATGGTTCGCGTGGCCGACACCGGGATCAGTTGTGTGATCGACCGCTTTGGGCGTATCCGGCAGGAGCTTCATGGAGCAGATGGCAACACTTTCATCGAGGGGATCCTAAAGGCTGATGTTTGGGTCCCTCTCTCTCCTAAGCAGACCTTCTACACCCGGCATGGGGATCTCTTTGCCCATATCTGCCTCGCCCTCACGATCGCTGCTGTACTAGCAGCATTTTTGACACCCAGGCGCTCTGTCTCCAACTGGCTTTAAATCCAACAGTATTCTTGAGTTCCATATTCTAGATGGTCTCTGCTTGTGATCACTCTTGGCATTCCTGCCGACTTCATCCATAGATCACCCTTTCCCTCATTCCTTTCCTTTTTCATTTTATGAAGCATCTCCTTTCCATCGAGTCGCTGACTGCTCCCGAGATCCTTGAAATCCTCGATCTCGCGGCCACGCTCAAGGCCACTCGGGGCAATGAAAAGCACAAACCCTTGGCCGGAGAGTGCTGGGGGCTCCTTTTCTCCAAGTC
>CAIKYN010000102.1 GCA_903831635.1 uncultured Spartobacteria bacterium | reverse complement strand
CGCCTCAGTCTTCTTCTTCACCCTGGCCTCGATGCTGGCGATGCGGGATCTTCTTGCCTTGGGGAAGGATGCTCCTCCGATTCTCTTTGCTCTCCTGATCGGCGCTTCCGCTACCATCCTCTCATTTCTGATTCTGCTTCTGGGGATCCTTCTCTCACGTGCCCTCGGAGAGGCTCTTCATGAATCGCTTCCGATCAGGGCCGCGGCTCGCCTTGCCCATTGGTTGACCATTTGGCTTGATCCCCTTGCGGAGCTCGTTTGGGGAATTCTTTCTTCGTTCCTAAGCGCCCTTCATATTGATCGGACCCGTACCGCCGAGCAGACCGAGGATGAGGTGCTTCAGATGATGGATGAGGGTCTGGAGAGCGGCGCCTTCGACGTTGCCGAGAAGGAGATGGTCGAGGGTGTCCTCGATCTCGACGAACAATCTGCTGCGGAACTCATGACCCCGCGTTCCCGGGTGACATGGCTCGATCTGGATGACCCGAACGAAGTCAACTGGCGACGGATCGCTGGAGCAGGACACTCTGACTATCCCGTCTTTGAGGGGACCCATGACAATATCAGGGGTATCGTCTCGGTGAAGTCCCTCTGGGCCAACATCTCCATGACCGGCTCTGTGAAGCTCGTGGATGTCCTCAATCAGCCGCTCTTTGTCCCCTCCACCATGACGGCCACCCGCCTCATTGAGGAATTCCGAACGACCCGCCGGCACGTGGCCCTCGTTGTGGATGAATTCGGAGTTGTGGAAGGAATGGTCACGCTCAAGGATGTGGTCGAGGCGATCGTTGGCCGATTGCCGGAGCGTGGTGTTCGTCAGCACTATCCCGAGATCATCACTCGCGAGGATGGGAGCTGGCTGATCGATGCTCAGCTCGATTTCGAGGAGACATCTCAGGCCATTTCGTTGGAGCTACCCGATGAGGAACTTGTGACGAACCGCTACCAGACCATCGGTGGTTTTGTCCTGCATCACCTGGGTCACATTCCGGAGGAAGGGGAGAAGTTCAAGCGGAATGGCTTCTGCTTTGAGATCGTCGATATGGACCGTCAGCGGATTGATAAGCTGCTCGTGAGCCGTGATCCGAATCTCTCCTTGCTCGAAGACGAAGACAAAGAATCGTAATGCTCGGCTCCGCCTATCACCCTGAGCTGTTTCCCATGGAGCACGTCTGGAGGCTCTATGGACTCTTCGTCCTGATGATCTTGGGAAGTCTCTTCCTGGATATGCGGCACAGGAACGGGAAAGAGCATGAGATCACCTATCGGGAGGCCCTCTTCAATCTGCTTCTTTGGGTTTCTTTGGCACTTCTTTTTTGTGTCGGTCTCTATTTCTACGGGCTGCATCTCTTTCCCCAGGATCCGAGACTCGCCGGGTATGATCCTCAGGTTCTCGCCAAGCAATGCAGTCTCGAGTTTCTCTCCGGTTGGTTGGTGGAGAAGAGCCTCTCGATCGACAACCTCTTCATCTTCCTGGTTGTCTTTGACTTCTTTGCGATTCCGCCGAAGTACCGCCACAAGATCCTCTTTTACGGAATCCTTGGAGCCATGCTGTTCCGTGCTCTCTTCATTGCCCTCGGATCGGTTCTCATGCAGATCTCCTGGGTACCGCTGGTGTTTGGAGTCTTCCTGGCCTTCACCGGTCTCAAGGTCGCCTTCGGTCCCGAGTCCCATCCCGATCCCGCGCAGAATCTCCTCCTCCGAACTCTCAAGAAGTTCCTCCCGATCTCCCCAGGGCTCCATGATGGGAAGTTCCTCGTCAGGGAAGCGGGCCGTCTCATGGGGACCCCGCTCCTCCTCACACTGATCTTCATCGAATTCACTGACATCATCTTCGCGGTCGACAGTGTTCCGGCGATTTTTGCGATCACCAAGGAGCCATTCATCGTCTTCACTTCAAACATCTTCGCGATCCTAGGTCTTCGGGCACTCTTCTTCCTTTTGGCTGGAATGGCCACCAAGTTCCATTTCCTCAAGTACGGCCTCGGATTCATCCTCTGCTTTGTGGGTCTGAAGATGTCGTGGCTCGATCATCACTTCGAGGGTCACTTCCCGACCAGTTGGTCGCTCGCGATTATTGCCGGGGCACTTTTTGCATCGGGTCTCTGTTCCTTACTTTTTCCAAGGAATGATCCTGACTCCGACTGAAAGTTACCCCGGCATTAGTACGATACTGAACCATCAGAGGATCTTGCGTCCCTGAATGATCTGGATCAGGAGAACCACAAGAGCGAAGACAAGAAGGATGTGAATGAATCCACCCAAGGTGTAGGCGCTGACGAGTCCGACAGCCCAAAGGACAAGAAGAACTATGGCGATTGTGTAGAGCATGGTGGTTGGTGAGTTGAGGTTTTTGGGTTTTAGTTTTGGCGATTCATGAAGGAAGAGCTTAGTAGGTTGTGGAGCGTGTCGTGGTGGTTGTGACGGGCGTCTTAGCCGTGGTCTTGGTTTGTTGGGTCACGGTCGTCATGGTTTGGGGCGTGGGATTCGTGGTCCGCGTGGTGCTCCAGTAGCAGGAGGTCAGTGACAGGGTGATGATCATGCTGAGGATTCCAATCTTGGTGGTTGTTTTCATGAGTCCATCCTAATTCCGGAACTCTCCTCCCGCTAGATGGGGAGATGCTTACATGAGACTAAGGCATCTGCTTACTCCTCGTTGAAGACGTGCTTCACACACACTCTCTAAGCATAACCATCAGATCCCGCCGGATAACGGGATTCCGGTTGCACTCAGGGCCAGCTGATGGTCCTGTGAATAAAGATGATCTCTCATCTCCACTCGGCATTAGAGTTTGCAGCTCAGGTACCCCGATACAGCGAAATCCTGAAGATACTCTTCAACTATGGATTTGGGGACCTGCTGAAGTTGGTCGCACTCCAACGGATTCTGGGAATCGAGGGGACGGAAATGCCGAAGCATGAATCCGGCACGCTTGCCAAACCTCCCGAGGAACGATTGCGCCTGGCTCTTGAGGAACTCGGGCCGACCTTTGTCAAATTTGGTCAGATTCTGAGTTCACGACGTGATTTGGTGAACGGCGACTACTACACCGAACTCTGCAAGCTCCAGGATAAGGTTCCCACCTTCCCGGGAACTGAGGCCAAGCGCATCTTTGCCGAGGAAATAGGAATGAGCGTGGGGAAAGCCTTCGCTGAGTTCGATGAGGAACCGATGGCAGGAGCCTCCATTGCGCAGGTGCATCGGGCCACAACCCATGAAGGGGCGGTCGTCGCTGTGAAGATCCAGCGACCAGAGATTCAGCCGCTCATTGAGAGGGATCTCTCTATCCTGCATGATTTGGCAGGACTGCTTGAGAAACACGTGCCGGAAATCGCCACCATGAATCCAGTTGGTGTCGTGAAGGAATTTTCTCAAACCCTCCTGAAGGAACTTGATTTTACGAATGAAGCCGACAACACGGAGCGCTTTGCCAATCTGTTCAAGGATTCGAAGGCCATCAGTGTGCCGGCGATCCTGAGGGAGTTCAGCAGTAGCAAGGTCTTAACCATGGAGTTCATCTCGGGCTATCCTGTGAATGAACCGAAGGTTCTCAAAAAGCACCACATCGATCCGATCCTCCTTTCCAAGAGCATTTCAAAGCTCATTTACGAACAGATTTTCGTGCATGGCTTTTTTCACGGGGATCCCCATCCCGGCAACATGACCGTGCTCCATGGCGGAGTAGTGGGCCTCTACGACTTCGGAATGATGGGCGAGTTTTCCATGGGCTTCCGCTCAAGCATTGCCAATCTTATTGCTGGATTGTCCGAGAAGGACAACAGACAGGTCATGAGCGCCTTGGTCGACATGTCGGAATCTGGAAGACTGGTTGATCCCGAGAAAATGCTTCGCGAGGTCGAGGAGTTCAGCAACAAGAACCTCACCAAGCCTCTCTCGCAAATCAACCTCTCGGGCGTCTTCAACAAACTGCTGGAACTCTTGCGTGATCAGCATCTGAGAATGAAGGGGAGCTTCTATCTCGGTATCAAGGCCCTTTCCCAGGTCGAGGCGATCGGACGGGAACTGAACCCCGATCTCAATTTCGTGATCATTGGTAAGCCCTATGCCATCAAACTACTGGAGGGTAAATACCGCCCCGAACACCTCGCTCATATCCTTCAGAAGCTCTCCTCGACCTCGCTTGATATTCTGGATGATTTTCCGGGAGATATTCGCGTTCTCTGGAAACGCCTGAGACGCGGTGAGATCAATATTCCTTTTCAGCTAAGGGTTGAAGCCGAGGGCATCGAACCGCTCCGAAAGACCCTTAATACGACCTCCAACCGGCTCGGAAATGCGATTCTCGCTGCAGCAGTCCTGATTGGATCCACTAATCTCATCCGATCAGGACTTCCGCCTAAAATCTGGGATATTCCCGTTCTGGGGTTGCTTGGACTTCTCTGGGGGATCTGGATGTGTCTTAGGCATGCTATCTCCATCCGACACAGCGATGGACTTTGAAAACCATTGAAAATCCAGAGGTCTAGCGAGTCAGGCTCTTGCAATCTGAGGAAAACTCGAGTTGGGCCAAATCTGGGCCCATGACCTTACTACACTTAGATCCTTAAATCTTATTGATGATTTGTTGGAGCGACTTTGTCCCTTCTTCAATCGCGTTCGAGAGCTCCTTGGAGGCTTTGACAAGAAGATGATGCGCCTTCTTTTTGACGACAATGCGCGAGTTGGATGACGTTTTTGCACTTTCTCTGATTCCTGCACGGAGCAAGGCGGCAGCCTCGTCCAGAAAACCAAGAGCCTGCTTTGCCACTTTGTTATGACTCACGGCTGTCTTGTCCGTTACCTTGGTGCTCACCTTGGCTGGAAGGGCCTTTTTCTTTGTCGCCGTTTTTTTGGAGACTTTACGGGTGGCGATCTTCTTGGATGCAGGTCGTTTGCTTGTTGTCATAGGAT
>CAIKYN010000101.1 GCA_903831635.1 uncultured Spartobacteria bacterium | reverse complement strand
TGATCTTTGCCGGAGTCGGTTGGCTCGGTCTTGGACTCTCTTCCGAGAAGAAATAGATCATTTTTAAATAACTTCTTAGAAAGCCGGATCGAGAATTGGTCCGGCTTTTTTGTGCACTCCTGCTAAAAGCCGAAGCTGAGAATGGGGAATGGGTTAAAAGGTTAAAATCGTTACACGGTTAAAAGGTTAAAAGGTTAAAAAGGCTTAGATCGGTGAAAAGCGCTCTCTGAGATATTTCCCACTTTTTAACTTTCTAACGCTTTCACGTATTAACTCCACAGAGACTCACCATCCAGGTGAAGCACCCAAACCTGTTGCCAACACGCTATCGCATAATCCGGGTTGATTACTTCAGCCACTCAGGGAGGGAGACCTTCACTCTGGAACGTAGTCGTCCAAGCAGGCTATAGAGTCCGAAGAAAGCTCGATTCACATAGATCGTGTCGGGTGATCCACGCTGCCCCTTCATCGTCCGAAGATGATCGGCTTTTCGGTTCTCTTCTCCCATGTCATAGATCGCTTTGAGAAATCCAGGGTCTCCGAAATCGAAGGTGCCTGAGCGGAAGGGTAGGGCAAGGAGATCAAGCCATGTGCGGCAGAGTGTCATGATCTGGGAGATTTCCTTTTCCGTGTCGCTCTTGATGATCACATCCAGATCTCGGAGTGCTTCCTCGAGGAGCGCAGGGTTCCCAGGGAGATTCGGATCCAGGAATCGAAACTGCTTTCGGTAAAACTCCTGAGTGATCTGCTTGGTGCATCCGAAATCGAGCACGCAGAGATTATCCTCTGAGACTAGGAAGTTTCCCGGATGAGGATCGGCATGAAAAAGATTCAACTCATGGACCTGATGACTGTAGAAATCCCACAGCGCCTGTCCGATGAGATCGCGTTTCTCCTGAGAGGCTTTGCCATCAGCAAAGCGGTCAAGAGGTTCTCCATCGATCCACTCCATGGTGAGAATGTGTCGGGAAGAGAGTTCCGGGTGATACTTCGGAAAACGGATATTCTCCAGATGAGCTGAGGCTTTCGAGAGATGGAGTGAACGCTCCAGCTCCATGGTGTAGTCGGTCTCTTCGAGGAGACGTGTCTCGACCTCACGGAAATACTGATCCACATCGCGCTCGCGTAAACCGAGCACCCTGAGCGCAATCGGTTTCACGACACGCAAGTCACTCTTGAGACTCTCCGCTACACCTGGATACTGCACTTTCACGGCGTAATCCTTTCCCTTTAGGGAGGCTTTGTGAACCTGACCGATCGAGGCACCGCTAGCCGCCTCACGGCCAAAGGCATCGAACAGATCAAGGGGTTCCTTTCCAAAGTCCCGTTGGAATGTCCTTACCACAAGCGGGTAGGAGAGGGGGGGGACAGAATATTGAGCCTGCACGAATTGATCGGCGTAGGCACGGGGAAGGAGGTTCTTATCGATGCTAAGCATCTGGGCCAGCTTGAGCGGGCCGCCCTTCAGCTTGCTGAAGGTGTCATAGATCGTGGAGGCATTCTGTTCGTCGAGCTCCCGAGCATGTGCCTCCTGCGAAGAATCACTGCCTCCTGCCAAGGCGCGCTTCCCGTAGTACTTGAGATAATTGATCCCGACCTTGGCTCCCGTGCCTCCAAGGGCCGCCATGCGGCTGATCGGTGTGCTACGGATCGATTCCTGGGATGTTTTTTTCGCAGTTTTACTCCCGACTTGAGACTCGGAAATAGCGGTCTTTTTTTTCAATTCCTCCCCCCGAAGTGGGCGATCTGAGGGAGAAGGAAGCGGGCCAGATCCGCTGCGGAATCTATGGCCTGGGTGCGCAGCAGATCAAAGGCAAACTCGACGGTCTTCTCGATGAAGGCATCCGTCCGCTCGAATCCCTGGCTATCGTCCTTGAGGAAATACTCGAGAACACTGCGCCAGTGAATGTAGAGAACCTCGGGGTAAAGATTCCCGAGTGCTCCGCGATGGGCGATTTCTCCCTGATCCATTCCGTGATGGATGAGATCACTGGCAAAATCCTTGAAGCTGTTTTTCAAGCTGTCGAGGGATGTCGGGCGGAAGAGCAGGTTCAGTTTTCCGAAGCGCTGCTCCAGCAGGGAGCGGTGTTCCAGCGCTTCCCCGGTGAAGGCAAAGAGGAATGCAAGGTAGCGTTCCTTGGCCGAGAACGAGCTCCACTCTTTGCCAGAGGAAACGGCGACGAAGATCGATTCGATCCATGCTTTCCAGAAGTGCTTCTCCACAGCATCCAGATTGGGAAATGCTATGTAGAAATCCTTCTCCGAGATACCCAGATCCTCACAAAAACGGTGGACAGAGACCGGAGCGTGACCCTCTTTTTGGAGTGTAGCCATGTAGGCCTCCGAGATCATGGAGCGATGATCTTTTTTCTGACCGGTCTTTGGTGCTTTTGAGGATTTCGTGGCCATAGTGATATTGAGAGAATAGCAGATTGCTCTACCGTTGGAAGGAGCTGTTTTTTTGACCCGTCATCCCGTTGCGATTTCATGGTTTTGTTTAAGAAGCGACAGGCAACCTTGACGCTGTAGGGGGCTATTCTCTAGCGTTCCTCTTTCGGATGAGAATAAACGGATTCACTCCAGCTCGCTTTGGGACGCTTTTCATGGCTATCCCTGCAGTTGCCTGCGCTCTGCTTGTGACAAGACTGCATGCCGAGTCCGAGGGACTTGTAAAGTCTGAGGCCATCACCAACACACTGATCTCCTTCGGCACAGCCGCTGACCACCTTGCCGCCGCTGATTCGCTGGTCTCTTCAGGAGACACCGAGAAGGCCATCACGACTTATCGCTTCATCGCCAAGACCTATCCGAAGAGCAAGGAAGCGCCTGAGGCACAGTTCAAACTGGCCAAGCAGCTCAATAACAAGGGCGCCCTTGATTCCGCATTCAAAGAATACGAGACCCTCCTGAAGAAATATCCCCAGACTCCGAATTTCGAGGAGTCGGTAGCGGATCAGATCACTATTGCCAATGCCTACCTGAAGGGACTCAAGGTGAAATTCCTTGGGATTCCGATGGTTCCCTCCATGGAGAAGGCCGAGGAGATGTACACGTCGATCCTCAAGGTTTCTCCCTACAGCAAGCACGCCGCGATTACGCAATTCAATCTCGGTCTGGCTCTTCAGAAACAGGGTAAGGCGCAGGAGGCGATCGCCGCCTATCAGAAGGTCCTCGACAAGTATCCGAACAGCTCTGCCTGTGATTCCGCAGCCTATCAGGTCGGATATGTCTATCAGCAGCTCGGGATGACGGGTAAGTCCCAGGATCTTTCCGCTCTCAAGCAAGCCCAAAACAACTATCAGGATTTTCTTCTGCAATACCCCAATAGTGAAAAAGTCCAACAGGCCGGAGAGAACATGAAGAGCATGTTCTCAAAAGAATCTGCCGACACATTGCGCGTCGCCCGCTTCTATGATTTTAACAAGGATTTCAAGGCTTCCTCTATTTACTACAATGATGTCATACGTCGCTTTCCCCAGACTGAAGAGGCGACTGCGGCGAAGAGCCGACTTGATGAACTCAAGGCCCTGTATGGGGAGGATGCATTGCGCGTCGGGCAGGAGCGCCCTGAGAATGGAGAGCGTCTCGCCGAGCGCCGTCGTCTCCAGGCACAAGTGGAGTCTGCAGCCCTTGCCAATTATGACGGTCCTCCGAAAAAGGATATCGTACCGGAGGAGGCTCTACCTTTGCCTCAACCTAAGATGAAGGGTGATCTGCGCGACACACAGCCTATTCCCTTGCAGGAGCCTCCTCCCCAGAAACCACCTCAGAGGACTCCTCTATCGCCATGATTTTGAACTTTCGATTCCTGCTACTGATCCCCCTCTTTGTTGCTCTGGGGGGGTGCGGATATCATCTTGGAGAGATCAAACCGACGCCGATGCGTCGTGTCTCAACGATTGCCGTCAATACCTTCAAAAACTCCACGCTCATTCCCCGACTTGAAGCCCAGACGGCAGATGCTGTCGTTAAGCAGTTCCAGAAGGATGGTACCTACCAGATTGATTCTGCCGATCGGGCTGATGCCATTGTCGAGGGTATCATTGTGAGCGTGGATAAGCAGCCGATGCGCGTCTTTTCAAGCAACGTGCTTCAGACTTCAGAGTTTGAGCTTACCCTGAAGGTCAGCTACCGCGTGATCGATCGTGTTTCTGGTGCTGAACTGATGAAGGGTACCGCCGTGGGAGTCACACCGTTCTTTACCGAATCCGATCTCGTCAATTCCGACCTAGTGACTACTCAGAACATGAATTATCCGATCGCAGCCCAGCGCATGGCCGAGAGTCTAGTAAGCAGGGTTTCCGAGGGATGGTAAGTTGAAAAGCCTGAAGTCAGAAGGATGATTGATGACACTTCTGACTCTTGTCATCCTGTGGAGGATGCTTCTCTGGACCTGAATTTACCTCTGGAAGAAGAGTCCCCTCTGATAATCAAGGGCAAAACGAGGGCACCAACAGAACTTCTTTCCCTCACGCTCATTGCCACGCCGATTGGCAATTTGGGGGATCTGACGTTAAGGGCGATCGAGGCGCTCCGTTTCTGTGATGGAGTGATTGCAGAGGATACAAGGAGGGCCGGACAACTTCTTTCCCATTTGGAAATCCGCAAGCCGCTCATTAGTTTCCATGAGCATAATGAAGAGAGGCGCCTACCTGAGTTGATAGCTCGTTTAAGGAATGGTGAAAAACTTTGCCTGGTTACTGATGCCGGGACTCCCTCGGTGAGTGATCCGGGATTTCGTCTTGTCAGGGAGTGTATCAAGGAGGAAGTCGCTTACACCGTCCTTCCCGGCCCCAGTGCCGTCACCACGGCGATTGTTGGAAGCGGTCTGCCTCCCGTCCCTTTTCATTTTGGCGGTTTTCTTCCCTCCTCGGGTTCGGGTCGCCGATCGGAACTGCGTCGGGCGCTTGGACTCGGCATGACCGGGATTTATTTTGAATCTCCCCATCGGTTGAGTGCCTGCTTGGCAGACCTTGTCGCCCTAGCTCCGGAGAGCCGACTTTGTGTCGCCAGGGAACTCACCAAGATCCATGAGGAGTACCGTCATGGATCTCCGGCAGAACTTGCCGCTCACTATGCTAAAAACCCTCCTCGCGGTGAGATCACGCTGGTGATCCATTGCTCCACGGGAACTCAGGAAGAAGCCCGTGAGGAGAAGCGTAAAAAGAACTATTCGGAAAAGACGCCCATCCCTCGGAACTTGGCGTAGCGTTCTTCAAGAAGCTTTTTCATCGGGATAGCCTTCAGGGCAGTGATCGCTGCCGATATCGTCTCGGTAACCGTAGCGTAGATCACTGCAGGATCACGATGCGCACCTCCCAGGGGCTCTGGAAGGACACCATCGACCAGTCCGAACTCCTGCAAGTCATCTGCGGTTAGTTTCAGTGCAGCTGCTGCCTCGGGAGCATGTTTGCGATGCTTCCAGAGAATGGCCGCACATCCCTCCGGGGAGATGACCGAGTAGTAGGAATTCTCCAGCATGAGAACCCGATCGGCAACGCCGATGCCGAGAGCGCCCCCGCTTCCACCTTCACCGATAACGATCGAAATGATCTCTGTCTTGAGTGCCATCATTTCCCTGAGATTGACGGCGATCGCCTCGGCAATATGTCGCTCCTCCGCTCCCACCCCTGGGTAGGCGCCCGGTGTGTCGATGAAACAGACAACAGGAATTTGAAACTTTTCGGCAAGACGCATGAGACGCAGGGCCTTGCGGTACCCCTCTGGATGTGGACTGCCGAAATTACGGAGCACATTCTCCTTCACGTCGCGGCCCTTCTGCTGACCGATGATAACGCAGCGGTGGCCTCCGATGCGACCGATGCCTGCAGGCATCGCCTTATCATCACCGAAAAACCTATCCCCATGGAGTTCGACGAAGTCGGTCACACAAGCATTGATATAATCGAGAAAATAAGGACGCGTCGGATGACGGGCTATCTGGACGCGTTGCCAGGGGGTCAGGTTCCCGTAGAGCTTCTTGCGCTCCTTCTCCAGATCTTCACGCGCAGCTACCAGAAGCGGATCTTCGGAGTGGCGCTTCTCCGCAAGTTCGGCAACTCGGCGTTCGAGATCGGCAATCGGGAGTTCAAAATCGAGAGGTTGTACATTCATGGGATGTGATGCTGGATAGCCTAGGATACTTCTACGAAAAACTTATGTGAATCAGTGAATGATGACGGGAGTATTGCGCGAAACGAGCGGAAAGATCTCAAAGAGATCCTCTTTAGAGAGCACATAGCCCGAAGGAAGGGGAAGGGATGATGGAGCGGATGTGGTGATTGAGGCATTCGTGGCAGTCTGAGCGACCTGATTGGTTTGATTGACTGGGGGATGAGCGGGCGCTGGAATTTCAAATCCGACAATGGAGGGATTCCCCGCGAGAAGAATGATACGCTCGCTCTGGGCATAAGTCTTGTCTCCGAAAGCAACCCTTTTGCTTCCAGAGGTGGCAATCTTGTCCAGGATCTTCGAGTTGATGGCAGGAACGGCCTTTGAGGGAGGAGTCGGCGAGGAGAGTAATGTGTATTCCTTCACGAAAACCCCATTATCGATAAGTGTCAGGGTTTTGGCAGAGCGATCGAGCTCGAGAGATGTCTTCAGTGCAGGAATGACAAGTTGCTGGCCAATCTGGAGATTGATACCGGGAAGGCTATTGGCCTTCTGGATCAGTTCGGCATTCGACTTCTGCTTGGCGGCGATCTTGGCAAGCGAATCACCTTTGGCCACCGTGTAAGTGATGACCTCAGGATTCCCTGAGGGTTGGAACAGCAGGGTGAAGTTAGCGTTGCCCAGTTCTTGGCGGGCCTCCTTCAGGAGGGGAGATTGGGGGTGGGAGTTGATCCAAGCCTTGAGACCATCACGAGCCCCGGCATTGTCTCCGCTGGCCCGGAGGGATTTCAGACGTTGGAATTCATGGACGCCAGGATCAGGAGTGGGCGTCGGAGTAGCGGCGATGGCTGCAGCTTTCTCTTTTTTTTCCACCCGACCTGGCTTGATAAAGAGTTCATAGCCGAAATATCCGGCAGAGCCAAAAATCAGAATGCCGAGGATAAGAAGGGTCAGGGTTTTGAAAGTGCGCATAAATTTGGTTTTAGTATCAGAGGAGTCCGCGTCGTTTCCATTCAGCTAGGTTCCCAGCTGCGGAATGCTGGATGAGATCCATGGTAAACTTCATCAGGCAGACTTCCCAACCTTCGTCCACACCCTCGATGAGGGTATCCATCGGATCACCATCGCGACGCAGTTGCTGAGTCAGTCGGTCGATGACATCATCCTTGTGTTCCCTCAGGATATTCTCCGAGTAGTCCGTTTTGCGAAGGGAAAACCCATAGCGAAGAAAATGGAGATCTTTTTGTTCCTCCATCCACCCCGCGAAGTCGCGGGCTTTGTCGCCGAATCCCTCCAGGATCAGTTTGCTCACGTATTGGGGAGCCAGGATCCTGGGCCTTTCCGCATGGATCATCCCCTGACGGAGACGAACTGTCCCGACCTCGTCCATCGGCTCGGTGACAAGACGGAAGCGAAAGCTGGTTTGGCCATAAGTCTCAATTGCAGTGCTTGGAGGCACGACAACACGCGTGTTCTCCATCGCGTAATTAAAATCATCTGACTTGATCATCAATTGGTCGAAAGATCTTAAGGCTTTAGGGAGAAAAGGTCAAAAGAACGATGACACGGTGATGATCCCAGCTTCCAGAAGGCACCTTGTTTCCTTCGGTCCTCGATTTGACACACATCAATTTTCGGGTTTCCATAAGCAGATGAATCGATTTCTTCCCATCCTTCTGCTTCTGCTCCTTTTGCTGGGGGGTTGTTCTCAACTCTCCCAGGTTTCCGTCTATGACAACCCAGCCTTCAAGCCCAAGGATCCTTCCAAGGTGGTGGTCAAGGTTTCCCTCTCAAAGCAGATGGTCTACGTCATGGAGGGGAATCGCCCTCTTCTCGTCACGGCCTGCTGTGTCGGCGATGCAGCTCACCCCACTCCGAAAGGAAATTTCTCCGTGCTCAGCAAGAATCGTGACAAACGCTCCGGTGAATACGGCTTTGAGGTCTTGAATAAGATGATCCATGCCTGTTCGCGCGGCCAGGCGCATGGTTCCTATGTCGGTTATCCGATGCCCTACTGGGTGGAGTTCACTCCAGGGTATGGATTTCATCAAGGATGGGTGTGGCCCATGCCTCGGAGTCACGGATGCATCCGCATCCATGCGAATGATGCGGGAAAGTTCTACCTTCTTGTGCGCGATGGAACACCTGTGAGGATCGCAACTGCCCAGCCTGAGGATGCAACTCTCGGCGCTAATCATAAGCGGCCTCAGGATTATAATGATCCGGATCTTCCTTCCGAACTCCTGACAGCCCAAAAATATTTCGAGCAACTGAAGGTACCCTTCCTCCAGTAGTCCCCCTTGTGAGCGTCGCTCCCACACCCAAAGTGAACCTCCGGACTCCGGAGGTGATGGCTCGGGTGCAGGAGCAGGTCGAGCATCACTACCACAGCACTCTCGTCGAGAGAGTGCGTGCCGAGGGATCCGTTCTCCAGGTTGGGAAAACAACCCTCCGCTTGGCCAAGCAGTTTGGCTTCTGCTATGGCGTCGAGCGCGCCATCGATCTTGCCTATGCAGCGCGCAAGGTATTCCCCCAAGCCCGCCTTTTTCTGATCGGGGAGATCATTCATAACCCCGAGGTGAATGTCCAGATCGCCGCCCTCGGGATCAGGAATCTCCTCGATGAATTAGGTCGACCCCATGTCGAGGATCTTGGGCCGGAGGATGTCGTGATCGTCCCCGCCTTCGGCGCGACAGTTCCTCTGGTTGAGGAGATCAAGCGTCACGGCTGCCATATTGTCGATACTACCTGTGGCGATGTGATGAGCGTTTGGAAGCGCGTCCGGCAGAACGCCTCTGAGGAGGTCACCTCCATCATCCATGGCAAGGCCTCCCATGAGGAGACCCGCGCCACGGCCTCGCGCGCCCTCGGCACAGGCAACGGGCGTTACCTGATCGTCCTGAACCTTGAGGAGACCGACCGTGTCTGCGACTTCCTCCTGGGTAAGGTCAACAAGGAGGATTTTCTCCGTGAGTTCGACGGCCGCTTCTCCGAGGGATTCGATCCTGATCTTCATCTGCAACGGATCGGAGTTGCCAACCAGACCACCATGCTGCGCGAGGAGACCGAAGCCGTGCAGAGGAAACTGAAGGCCGCCATTACAGAGCGTGATGGGAGTGCCTTGAACTTCCGCTTGTTCGACACCATCTGCGGTGCGACGCAGGAACGTCAGGATGCGCTCAAGGAACTCTTGAACCAATCGCTGGATCTCCTGCTCGTGGTGGGGGGCTATAACAGCTCCAACACCACCCATCTTGCCGAGATGGGTGAGCAGCTTGTTCCTACCTACTTCATCCGGAATCAAGAGTGCCTTGAGAATAGCGGCCTGATCCGTCACTTCGATCTGCACGAGAAGAGGGAGATCTCATCCTCAGTCCCTTGGCTCCCCGCGCAAGGAGTGGAGGCCCGGATTGGTATCACAGCGGGTGCTTCCTGTCCTAATAACCTCATCGAGGAGGTCATGCTTCGGGTGCTAGACCTTCGTGGAGAAACTCTCCCCAGCGCCTGAATTTAAGAAAGTCTCGCGCAGAGACGCAGAGGCGCTGAGAATGAACCTTGTCATCAGTTTCCTTAAACACCGAGAAGGCATGGCCCCAATGAAAGGATTATCTCTATCCCATCTGCGGTCTCTGCGTCTCCGCGCGACTAATCTTCTTCACCCTGTATGATCATCACTCCATTCCAGATGAAAGCAGTGGAGGAGGAGGCTTTCAGAAATGGAGCCACTCCCGAGGGGCTGATGGAGGTTGCGGGTGAGGGGATCGCGCGGTGCATCGGAGAGTTTTTTCCGGAGCCCGGCACCGCCGTGCTTTACTGCGGAAGGGGTAACAATGGTGGCGATGGCCTTGTGGTTGCCAGGCATCTTATCTCATGGGGATGGAGGGTGCTGATACGCCTATCTGCGCCCGAGTCGGATATGGCTGAGCTCCCCCTGAGGCATCTTCGATCACTCCAGGGTGGGGAGATTGTCTCGTTTGTCACTCCGATTCCCGGCGAACAGATTCTCCTCATCGATGCATTATTGGGCATCGGTTCCGTTGGCGTTCCGCGAGGAACGACTAAAGATCTGATTTCTGAGTTGAATGCACTGCGGAGCAAATCCGGGGGGTTTACCGTGGCCGTGGATCTTCCTTCCGGATTGGATGCCTCATCCGGAGAGATTCCCGGAGAGTGCGTGCAGGCTGATCTCACGGTGACTCTCGGTGCCGTGAAAACCGCCTTGCTTGCTGATACCGCGACACCTGTCGTGGGTCGACTCGCCTTGGTGGAGCTGCCAGGAGTCACCATTGCGGGCGGCGATTCAGCAAGTATTTCCACATCAATAGCACTCCGATCGCTCCTCCCAACCCGGAACTTCGATTCCTACAAAGGGACCTATGGAAACATCGGCATCCTTGCTGGATCGTTGGGCTTCCTCGGTGCGGCGAGGCTTTGTTCCTCAGCGGCGGTTCATGCCGGTGGAGGCCTTGTGACCCTCTATGCACTGCCAGATTGTCACGACCTTCTTGCCGCTACCTGCATCCCGGAGGTCATGGTTCAGCGGATTGCTTCCTACTCCGAAATACCGACTGACAAACTCGATGTCCTGGCGCTCGGCCCAGGTCTTGGGCCTGAGTACCATGAGGAGTTGAGGAGACTGGTTCGAGAGAGTCGGATTCCTTGTGTTGTCGATGCCGATGCTTTGAATGCTGTGGCCTCTGACCCCGCACTCCTAGCGCAGTGTGCCGGTCCCCGTCTTCTCACACCTCATCCCGGTGAGATGGAGCGTCTCTGCCCCAGAGTGGGGAAGACCCGTCGGGAGTGGGCCACAGAGTTTACTCAGAAGTATCCGATCACCCTTCTACTCAAAGGATCCAGAACGATTATTGCAGAGGAGGGAATGCCTCCGGTATTCAACAGCACCGGCAATCCAGGCATGGGGAGCGGGGGAATGGGTGATGTCCTGACCGGTGTCACAGCGGCACTGATGGGATCAGGGAAATCCCCCCGTGAGGCAGCAATCCTTGGAGCCTGGCTCTGCGGACGTGCCGCAGAGATCGCGATATTCAACGGCTCTGATTCCCAGGAATCCCTCTCGGCCACCTCGGTGATTCATCGCCTTGGGTTAGCCTTTCAATCCCTCAGGAACTGCAAGTGTTGAAATGGGATACAAACGCTCTACACGGGTGTAGGTGTGACCATTGAGTTCAAGAAGAAATGGAACACGTCCTTTTTCTTAAATGCGGATGCTAAGAACCAGAATATCACCTCGCTGAGAATCTACTGGTCGGCAGGAGCTAAGTTCTAGAAAAGCTACGGATTTTCCATCAAAGGGCCCTCGCCCAAGAATCTCGTTCAGACTACTCGATGAGATTGCTTTTGTCACTTACTTTGAATAAATGTGTTGGGTTGCAGTTTAACGATCACGTCGTTTTGTCTTCTTCTGGAGACGAATCATTTACACGCATACCAAGGCATTCAACTCCATCCACATCGATCAGCGGGCCTATTTATAAAATCATGAATCTCAATAACGATAGAAAATATCGATCAAAAGCCTCTCGTATTGGCAAGCTTCTGGGTATTTTTGCTCTATTGAATCTCTTTGGATTGATTCAGAGCAAGGTTACGGCTGGTCTACCCCAAGGCCCGATTTCTGTTACAAATACGAACACTGCTGGGGGATGGACGACGAATTCAGGCACGACCAACTGGACAACTAATGGTGCCTCCTTCAATGCCACCAACTGGTCTACACCCACGCTTGGTGCAAGTAATGGAGCAGTGTTCACCAACACTACGGGAAGTTTTTCCAATCCATCAACGGTTTATCTCAATTATCTCAATGACACCGCTGGTAGCGGGTCCTTTACGGTTGGAAATTCCGTGGGGTCACTTGGTCAGGGAACGCTTGTTTTTACCAATACTGCAAACAGTTCTTTCATAGGACTTACTAATTCGGGAAACGAATTCCTGAGCATCAATTGTGTGGTTTCCTTGGCCACGAATCTTGCCATCACTAACAACGCATCGCTTGTCCTGAATGGAGCTGTCACTAATGCTGGCATGCTCACTCTTTCGGGATCAGGCACAACCACTCTGACCGCGAGTAACAACTACTCGGGTGGGACGGTATTGAATGCCGGAACATTAGCTCTCAGTAACAATAATGCCTTGGGCAGCGGATCAGTAAGCGTCAATTCCAACGCAACGGTGGCTGCACTTCGAAACCTCACTGTCTCAAACAACTTCTCAATTTCAGGAAATAGGACTCTGACATTGAACTCCAGCAGTTATGCATGGACCAACTCCGGATCGATCGGAGGAATAGGAGCGCTCTTGATCACTGGAAGCGGGACGATCTTCCTGACCGGAAGCGACACTTACACGGGAGGCACCTTTGTCAATGCCGGTAGCCTGAATCTGACCAACGGAGGCACTATGGGTGTGAGCAATGGTGCGGTAACACTTGGTGGCGGTACCATTGATCTAGGCGGCAGTAGTCTGACCAACGGCACGTTTACCTACACTGGGGGTAGCCTTAATAACGGAACACTCAATATCAACAACAACTTCTCCCTGAATAACGGCCTTTCAGGAAGTGCGACGCTAAGTTCATTGGCGGGATTCACCGACAGCACCAACGCCTCGGTCACGATTGGCAATAGTCTGTCTGGCAGCGGTTCGCTCACCATGCGCGGTACGGGGTCACTGATTCTCTCTGGGAGTAACAGCTACACCTCGGGAACCTTGATCTCTGGAGGAACGCTTGTGGTCAGTAATGCCTACGCTCTTGGTGCGACTAATGGATCACTAAACGTCGCTGGAGGGGTATTGACCAATGATGTGTTCAGCCTGACAGCAGGTACGGCGACACTGGGTAACGGAACGATTGCTGGGTCGGGAACGCTGAATGCAACGAGTTACACGCTCACGAACAGGGGATCTGCACTTATATCGGAATCCCTTGTTGGGAGCGGGGTCTTTACGCAGAATGCTTCTGGAACTACGACGCTTTCGGCCAGTAATAGTTACAGTGGAGGAACTGTACTGAACGCTGGAGCTTTAGGACTCAGTAATTCATACGCTCTTGGAACTGGCAGTCTATCATTTGCCTCTAACAACACATCGTTGCTCGCTTTAACGAATCTCTGCATTGCTAATAATATCTCTCTTGCTTCCAATTCCACATTTAATGATGAAAACTATGCTGTAACGTTATTGGGTGCAGTCAACGGTTCAGGTAAGCTTATCGACACAGGAAGCGGTACGTTGACTCTTACAGCTTCCAATAATTATTCAGGCGGTTCACTCTTGTACGGAGGGACTCTTGCAATCAGCAATAATTACGCTTTGGGAACCGCACAGTTGACCATTGCTTCCAATGCCACTTTTTCAGCGCTGACCGATTTATCGATAACAAATGCTGTCTCCATTTCAACGGGAGCAACTGCGACCATCACCGAGACGGGGAATTTCACTAATTTGGGTAGGTTCTCTGGTTCAGGTGCGTTGGTCCAGACTGGTTCAGGCACACTCTATATGGGAGGAACTAATTCAGTTTCTGGCGGCACCTATATCCAATCTGGAACTTACGTCGCCGCAATGTATCAGTCTCTTGGCAATGGAACATTATCCCTTGGTGGCTTTGGGAGTAGTGCAACCTTGGATCTTTTGACTAACTCCAGTGTTACTAGCTTTAATTGGAATTCCAACGGAGTCGTTGCGCTTACACCGGGCATTGGGAAATTGGGCATTACAGGAACTTTTTCGAATTCCTCTGTATCGGATGTTTTTGATTTTGGGAATTTTTATGGCACTAATGTTTACACGATCATGACCTTTGGATCGGAAACAAATTTTGCGACCAATGATATCAGTGTTGCAGGGAATAATGTTTGGAACTTTACACTTACCAGCAATTCCCTGAAGGCTTGGTTAACCCTTAACACGCTTGAAGTAGGCGCCGATATTTCCGGCGATCCTGTTGTCATTGACGGAACAACCACGAATCTTACCTCGCTCTATGTCGGAACCAATGGATCCCAGAATGAGTTGATTATTACCAATGGGGGTATCGTAACCTGCACCAATGATGCCTTTGTTGGATATCAGAGTAATGACGTATCCAACTCCATCACTATCGCTGCTGGTGGTTCCCAGTTAGCATGCAGGCAACTATTTGTCGGCTATGGTGGCGTAAGTAACAGTATGGAGATTGATACCGGGGGATCCTCCTCTGACAGTAATGGAACGATCGGTAACAACTCAACTGCCTCCAACAACTCAGTATGTGTGAATGGAACTAATGCTATTTGGACCAATTCTAATTACCTGACGATCGGTTATGATGGCAGTGGCAACGTTTTGACTATTTCCAATGGTGCTCAAGTTTATTCGTACAATACATATTTTGCCAGACAGACTGATTCCTTCAGCAACTCAATGATGGTCACCGGCGTTGATCCCATCTCTTCCAATGCTTCGACTTTGGTTACCAAACAGCAGGTTTATATCGGTTTTGGAGGTTATGGAAATTCGCTCATTATTAATGGAGGAGCTAAAGTTTCCGACTCAATTGGCAACGTTGGGTTCGGTTCCAATTCTTATGGTAACACAGCCTTGGTGACAGACCTCAATTCCAAGTGGAGCAATTCCGGTGGCCTGACTGTCGGCTACCTTGCTAATAACAACATGCTCACCGTTTCTAACGGAGCATCCGTAACGGCTGGTGGTTATGTTATCATTGGCGCCTCCAATGGAGCATCTAACAATACCATCCTTCTAACCGGGACCAATAACAATGGCACCCCATCCTCTCTAACCACCACATCGCCGCTCCAGTTGGGAAAGAGTGGTAGCAGTAATATTCTGCTCGTCAAGGGAGGTGCTCACATGAATAATTCGGATGGATTTATTGGTTTTGACCCCATTGGATGGAGTAATATTGCATTCGTTAGTGACCCCGGATCCTTATGGAACAATTCTGGCAATCTTTTCGTGGGTTTCTATGGAAGCGCTAACGGGCTCACTATTTCGAATGGCGCAACCGTTTCCGTATTGGGTAACGGTACAGGTACAACCTTGGGATATGATACAGATTCCTCCAATAACTGGGTGTTAATAACTGGCACGAGTGTCAATGGAACCTCCTCCACGCTGAGTAATGCGCTAGATCTCTACGTGGGATACAATGGATCAAGCAACTCCCTCACGATCAATGGTGGAGCGTCAGTGATGAACTCTAACGGGTGGATTGGATATAATGACACCGCTTCGAGTAACTTCGTCTTGATATCCGGGACCAACACGACATGGAGTAATGGAGGGAACCTCTATGTCGGAGGCGACGGATCGGGCAATTCACTCGTGATCTCCAATGGGGCCCATGCCTTCAATAGCAACGGAATCATTGGTTATGGTTTTGTGACAGCTTTTCCCTCACCTACGCCCTCCTCCAACAACTCGGTGTTGGTAAGTGGTAGCAACTCGCTCTGGGGCAACTCTGGTGACCTCATCGTAGGAAACTATGAGACCGTGAGTAACTCACTGGTGATTTCGAACGGAGGAAAAGTAAGCGATATTAACGGATGGATTGGCAACAGCAATACCTCTTCCAATAACGTGGTGACGGTTGGCGATTCGGGTTCTCAGTGGAGCAACAGTGAAGCGCTGACTGTTGGTAATTCCGGCAATGGCACCTTGACGGTGGCCAACGGTGGCAGCGTGATTGCAGTGAGTGGTATCGCGATAGCGTCCAATGCTGGTTCGATTGGCACGGTAAACATAGGTTCCCTGGGAGGAACGGATGGTGCTGGATCAGTTACGGCCCCGACGATTGCCTTTGGATCGGGAAGTGGAACATTGAACTTCAACCAGATCGATACTTTCACCCTGACCTCCTCAATCAGTGGTAACGGCACGGTCGATCAGTTCGGTAGCGGTACAACCATTCTCTCCGGCAGCAATAGCTACACGGGCATCACGGCAGTCACCAACGGCACACTTCTGCTCACGGGAACCAACACCGGATCGGGCTCGATCACCGTGAGCGGGGGAGTCTTTACGGGCACCGGATTTGCGACCAACTCGGCTGTCACTCTCAGTGGCGGAGCGATCACTCCGGGAACCGGAGGATCGGTCGGTACCCTCTCCATCGGCAGCCTCAACATCACGAGCGGCACGCTGAATATCCTCCTTGGTGGTGTGGGTGATAACTCAAGCAGCCTCCTCGCAGTGAACGGCAACGCAACTCTGGGTGGACTTCTCTCCTTCAACACCGGTTCCTTCACCAATGCCATCTACACCTTCCTGACCGACACGAATGGATCGATCAGCGGCACCTTCGCCTCAACGACGAACATCCCCTCGGGCTACCAGGTCGTCTATACAAGCAACAGCGTCTACCTCCAGTTGGTCTCGCAGCTTGGGCCGGTGACCACCTCCTTCACCGGGACCAATGCGGTGATCACGGGAGGATCGACCAACTTCATCGTGAGCGTCACCAACAGTGCCCCGAGCGGATCGGACAACCTCGTTTTCACCGGAACC
>CAIKYN010000100.1 GCA_903831635.1 uncultured Spartobacteria bacterium | reverse complement strand
TACCGAGGGTACTCCCGGTGACGAAGGGTGGTTCTTGCTCGAGATGCGCTCGATCGCTTTTGCTGGTCTTGTCGGTTATCCGAATGCTGGCAAGTCAACCCTTCTCAGGGCCATCTCGCGTGCCCATCCGAAGGTCGGATCATATGCCTTCACGACGCGTCACCCTCAGGTTGGAGTGGTCGATCTTGAGGATTATCACAAGACAACGGTTGCCGACATTCCGGGATTGATCGAAGGAGCTCATGAAAACAGGGGTCTGGGCCATCAGTTCCTGCGTCATGTCATGCGCTGCGCCTACCTGCTCATGGTGCTTGATATGGCTGGATCGGAGGGACGTAGCCCTCTCGACGATCTCAAGGCCCTCCGCAAGGAACTGGAGCTCTATAACCCCGAACTCTCAGAAAGACCCTGGTGCATTATTGCCAATAAAATGGATATGCCCGAATCCGCAGCCAATCTGAAAAGCTGTAAGAAAAAATATCCCGGCATCACGATTCTACCGATCTGTGCGGAGTTGGGGGAGGGAATCCCTGAGTTAAAAGCTTTCCTGCAGGATAAGGTCGTGGAGCAGGAGGCAAGACTCGCTGAGGAAAAAGCTGCCAAACTCAAGGAGGAGGGGGAGAATCCTCCCTTGGTGTACTAGAGTGTCGCGGGAATTCTGATCCTTTTCGCCCCCTTTTAACCCAAAATTTGCATTAGCAACCATCAAGCCAGGATGGCGAGGAGTTAAAATCGTTAGAAAGGTTAAAGCGTTACAACGTGGAGATGAGAATACATCGGACTATCGAACGCAGGTGGTCGCAAGATGAACATGAGGTGCGTGGGAACGCATCTTAGTCATGTTGCAGGCTGTCCGAGCTAGCTCGGATGGGTGATCCGGGAGGATCGCCAGAATAACGGCATAAGAGGGGGGCATTTTAACGATTGCTGAGATCACTAACCAGGTGAAGCAACCAAACCTGTTGACTGCACGCTATCGCATAATCCGCGTTTAAGACAACCTCCTCGGGCCGTAGGGATTCGAACCCTAGGCCTCCACGACCCGAACGTGGCGCTCTACCAAGCTGAGCTACGGCCCGACAAGATTTACTGACTCTTCTTCTTGGAGTGATTTGGGGAGAAGGCTGGAGCTGGAGCTATCGCGTTGCTGACCGCCTTGGATAGCATCTCACTGAGGGGCTGAGTCTGGGATGGAGCGGATGCTTGAATCGCCTGTTGGAATCCTGGATCTTGAGCCACCTGTTGGAAGATCTGCTCACGGCCGATCTGCTGAAGTGCGGTCTCTCCACCAAGCTGAACTGCACGATGCAGGTTGGTGAAGGAGGCTTCGCGCTGCCCCATGATCAGTTCGTACTTGGCGATCGTGAAGGGGACATCCCACTGGTCGGGCTGCGCTTTTTCGAGAGCTTTTGCAATTTCCAGCGCCTGAGGAATGCGCCCTTGGCTGGCATAGAAATTAATCATGTCCCTCAGAAAGGAGACATCCTTTGGAGTAGCAGCGATGGCATTGGAGATGGTCGCATCGACATCCCCTTGGCGACCCAGGATCATGAGGCTTTGAAGAACGGGTGCCAACGCCTGCCTGTTGGTAGGGTTGGACTGTAGGGACATGAGTTGTATCGGGAGTTCCTTGGAAGCCTTAAGACGTGCCTCCGTGGCAACAAGCAGACGCTGAAGCACCTTGCTGTTAGGATCCAACGGGACGAATCCAGCAACTAGATCTCGGGCATCCTGGAAGCGTCCTTCCTGGGTCAGGAGGTTCACAAGATTACTCGTGGTTTCGGTATTCGCAGGCCAGAGATAGAGGGCCTGCCTGTAAGCACGCTCTGCTTCCGCGCGCATATTGCGGAAGGCATAGATATTGCCTCCCGTGTTACGCAATTTTGCAAAGGAGTGAAGCGCCAGATCGTCATCGCGGAACCCAGGAACCGCCTCAAGCTTCTTGATATAATCATCCCACCAAGCGAGATCCTTCTCGGCTGTTCCGGGAGGCAGGGCATCCATTTTGTCATGGGCGATCTCGTAGCAAAGCCCATGCGGAATGGCGTAAGGATACGACCACTGCATGGGAAAACTCTCCTCCACGTAGAAATGCCGTGGAGTACCATCCTTCTTGTCGCGGTTGTGGAGGAAGATCCATTCGGCTACTGCCGAGTTCAGGGCGACAGGATCGCTCTGAGGGTTGGGCATGGCCTGAGGATTTTTCTGGTACTGGTTCATCAGCACCTCGAAGAGAGCCATGATATCCTCTCGGTGGGGCAGGACGAGTGTCTCATTCGGATAGGTGTGATCACGACCGAGGAGTTTTTCGAACCAACCGAAGGTTGTTGGGCGCTCGGTGGTATAATGGGAGCGGATGTAGCGGTTGTAGAAGGTGTCGGCCAGAGCGTTCTGAGTTACGATATAGAGATCGCGACGGTCGAAGTTCGGATCACGCTTCGACTTCTCGAAGCTCTCTCCAAAGACCATGTAGGTTGGAACAAAGCGACCCGGATCAGTTCCTCCGAATACAAAGCTGTCCTTCGGCAGATCGACGAGCATGTCGTGCCCGTACATCCATCCGAACCAGTGACCATGTTGGGTGCTCTTGGGATAGCAGACGACAAGCGTGTAGAGCGCCGTAGCGGCAGCGAGTCCC
>CAIKYN010000099.1 GCA_903831635.1 uncultured Spartobacteria bacterium | reverse complement strand
TCGGCACATTGCCGATGAAGATAGAGTGCATCACAATAATTTAATCCCATATATCGTCCATAAATGGACTGATTATAGAATCCCCAGAGGTCGAATCCGTAGGCTGTCAACTCACTGTGAACTTCTTGAAATTGTGTCTGCACAGGAGGATCAGAAAAACCAACCTCGCATAAAACAAGCGGGCAACGGCCAGATGTCAGAAGATCAGATCCTCCTTTAAGAACATTAACATCGTTTCCCTCCGTATCGGTCTTCAAAAAAATCTTTGCATCTTCAGGAAGTCCTCCGATGACCTGGGAAAGAGTCATCACATTAACCTCCACGGCGGTCGTGCTCCAATTTTGATCAATCAGGCTGTGAGCAACAGCGTTTTCACACACATTAAGCCAAGCAACACCCTCCTTATCACTGATCGCTTTTCCCAAGCATTGGACGTTTTTGCCATGAAACCTGTTGTTTAATTTTTCTAGATTTTTACTCTCAGGTTCGATTGCCACGATGTTTTTGAGATGAGGAAAGCTCTCCATGAATAGGGCGCTGAAATTCCCCACATTCGCCCCCACATCGATCAGTGTATCAAAGCATTGGTCGAGACCATACCGCTTGAGATCGGAGATAAGATCAGATCCCTTGGGCAGAGAGTTTCTCGCAATGTGAATCCCTTGGCGTTTTAAAAAATCTAGGAGTAGTTGTTTCATTGCTGGAGAGGTTGTGCTGAATAACTAAAAACCATGCCCAAGCCTCAATAGCCATTGTAAATTTTAACAGCGTAGAAATTTATTCATCGTCACCTTGTGACGACCTTTCCATTATAAAATATATTCAGCGTGTCTTGATTTATGAATTAGGGGGAACCAGACAGGAATAATTCCCTGAGAACTAGTGAAAATGAATCCTCGTCGACGCTAAAATCCAGGCTCATCCGGCGGTGAAGTGGCATACCTAGACCCCTCGCGGATGGAATCGAAGCCGCGGCATAATATTCCAGCCCCAACACCGTGGCCAACGAGCGATACAGTGTCCTCACGGCCAGGGGATTAAAAATTTCAACAACACGGGTTCCTGGTTGGCAAAATATAATATTGGCCAATGCGGCGCCGTGGACAGAAACAACAGCCTCGGCGTCTTGAAAAAGCATCGCCTGTTCACCAATACTCAACGCCGAGCAATCCACAGCCTGAAATCCAAATGACTCTAGGAGTTTAAGGAGCGACGCCTCATTAAGAATTCGGCGTCTCCCAGCGCTTTCTCGAACCAAATAGAGACGGCTCTTCCCCTCGGGCGACTTGTTCGTCCTATAGATTGATCGTGCCGCTTCGGTCTGCCAGGCATCGACACCGTGAAGAGAGCCTTCGAACCAAGGGACGTGAAGCTCCTCGGCAATAAAATTGCTGCGCTCCTCGAGGAAAATAATTTTTTCGCTGGGGATCCCTATTCGTTGCAAGGCATCAAGGAGGTAAGGACGATCAGAGTTAACGACCACATGATCCCAAGAAGAGGCTGGGTGAATTCCGCTTCCAAGAAGAAAGAGTTTCGGCAAACAGTCCAGCAGGCAATGGTAGTAGTTCCCGCCATGAAGTCCCGGTGTGCAGAGGTACAGAACCCTGCCGTTTAACCCTCTCGGCTTGGGAAAATCCAGACGCCTCAAGGCGGGATGTGCCCTCCATCCCCAAGGGCAGGGACTGGCCGATAAAATAAGTCTGCCGTCGCGAGTCACAAGAGCGCCGCAAAATCCTCCCCTAATGGAAGCTTCCTTCAGGACAAAAAGCTCCCTTTGAATACCGGGAAAGTGGCTTCCTTCTTCAAAGGATGATCGCAGGACATCAGGAACTCCCTTCGGTAACTCGTATGTTCGCGGGACACCATCGGCTCCCCACAAATAAGTTCCCATACTCGGATGTGTAGCGAGATATTCCCGGATATTTTCAACGACCTCTGCAGGGGCCCTCCCATGTACGACATTGGGCTGGAAGCGACTCGTGACAAAAAAATGAAATGCACTGCAAACCCTTGGGTATCCCCACCTGAGTGCATTCCTTAGCAATTCGGAGAGATCAGGGGGCATCGTGCCGGCGCTTCCTGATTTCATGGCAGGGTTGACCTGCATTCACACTCCATGGGGAAACACTTTTGGTAACCACTGAACAGGCTCCCACGACCGCACCTTCGCCGACGGTCACCCCCTTCAAAATAAAAGAGCGAGCTCCAATGAATGCATGAGCGCCAATCTTGATGTCTCCCGTACATAAAGAGAAAGAGGGATGATCGATCTCATGTGAGCCCGTACAGAGATAGGCCTCTTGGGCGACCGTAGCATGCTCTCCGATCTCAATTCTCGAAAGACTATATGCATTCGTTCGATCTCCGAGACAAGCACGATGTCCAAGCTTGAGATTCCATGGCATGGCGATACGCGCACGCTGGTGAACAAATGGGATTCCGTTGATAGAGGCCCCGAAGAGACGAAGCCATAGTAGTCGCCAGGCATTGCAAGGTTTCGGCGTCCAGGAGCAGAAGAGAGCCCAGCACATCTCCCAGAGCTGCATGGCAAGCTTGGTCCGAAAATTCCACGGGGAATCGTAAGGTGTTGATTGTTCCCGGATTGGAGGAGGCATAGTCATTCTGATATAGAATCCTTGAATTTCATGCTCACGATTCCCGAAAAAAGGTGAAGGAATTTTTCTGCAATTCCTCCTAGGGAGTGAGAGTGTCTCACCTCCATGGCTCGAAGGGCCAAACGTTCCCGAAGAGCTGGATCTGAACAGAGGCGCGCAATCTCCTCGTGAAGGGCGGCGACAGGATCCGATGCATGGTGATCAAAAACCAGCCCATTGACTCCATCACTCACAAAATCGGCAAAACAATCTAGTGCGGAGACAATCGGAACGCACCCCTGGGCCATGGCCTCAAGAGGAGCGATCGGCATGGCTTCTCCGGCCCCGTCCACCGATGGGTATGCAAAGAGAGAGGCTTCCTCGTAAAAACTGATAAGTTTTTCATCATTAAAAATCGGCCCACGGAATTCGACGGTAGCTTTCCCCACCATACTCTTGAGCTTTTCAAGGTAGGCCTCCCCTCCCCCTCCGCGAGCCTCGTCGTGAGGTCCGACGATCACAACTTTCCAAGGAGATGGCAGATTCATGGCGGCACGCAACAGCAGTTCTATCCCCTTCTTCGGGTGGATCCTTCCAACATAGAGAATGATCGGTTGCTTTCGCGAAAGGTGGATGGATGATTCCACCCTGTGGGGAAGGGGATTGGGTATCATCCGAACACGTTTGTCTTCGGGGAGGAGCTCCGCGCGAACTGCATCCGCCACGACAGTAGAGCAGGCACGGAAAATCGAGGCTCTCCGATAAAATCGCATCTGTCCCTTGGGCATCCGCTCAACGCTGATGATCACTTTTCCCCGTGATGGATCGCGGAGTAACAAAGGAAGCCAGAACGTATTGCTTATGAGAATATCGGCCTGTGGAAGAAGCGGCAGTACACGCCAAGTGTAAAAAAAATCACGCAGCTTCAGCAGGGGAATGTTATTGGTGGAATGCTCTCCTTTGACCCGCAGGTAGTTCACGCCTCCATTATTCTCTTGATCGGGCAATTCTAAATGCCTGCGTGAAATGTGGGTGACCTCATGACCCGCACGTGCAAACTCACGTCCCAAGCCGTACCAAAGTTTTTCAACAGCTCCACCCATGATGGGGGGTACGGGAAAAAAGGCCCCCTGGATGATGGTGATTTTCACGGCAGAATGGGTTTAGAAAGACCAAGGTGGCGTCTCTGCGAGTAGCGATCCAAAACCATATAAATAAGTGTTGAAACTCCCAAGGCACTTCCAATGAGGAGAAGCGAATTGTTCACACCCCACCAAGCGAGAGCGCTGTAGACTGGAATATGCACAAGATAGAGCGGATAGGAGATATCGCCGAAAAATCGCAATGTTGAGGAACGCTGCTGGCCGGCATTTTTTTGCAGAACCAAGAAGAAAAAAACAAGGAAGGTAATCAAAAGTGGTGTCGCGTGCATTGCTGTCTCAGCATGATTTTGCCTGAAAAATCCCATTAAATCATGATGTTTGCCCAGACTTGCAAGTTCGATGAGGAGAATCGTGATGACCTGAAGTGAAAACATGATTCCGATCTCCCAAAGCACTACCTCTTTATCACTGCGGGGATCGGCAAGTCGCAGGCCACAGATCCAAATAAAGGAAAGGATCAAGAGGTTTCCCCCATACTCGACCTCAGAAAAGTAGGGTAGATGGAAAATGCTACGGCACCATGAATAGACCACAAACGATGCAAAGGAAAACCAGGCAGCCGACTTGAGAAAGCCTGGTGAACTCCTAAAGAAAAAAGGCACCAAACAATAGAGCCAAAACTCCAGGGAAAGACTCCAGGCTGGCCCCACATAGGAGCTAGTGAATATCTGATTTAGAAATAGTCCGTTGAGAACGAGGGTTCCAGGCTGTGGAAGTGACTCATGCCTTATCGCGGCATGGACCAACAGGGTCAGGATGATCGAGGCCAAATAAATGGGATAAATCCTATGGAGACGGCGCCTGAAAAACCCATCTGGATTCTTGCTGTAGGAAAACCCGATGGAATAACCGCTTATCACAAGAAATCCCAAAACGGGTTCGATCGATCCAAGATGGGCAAATGGAGTCATGAGTCCAAGTCGGGGTACAAAAAGATGCAAATGTCCGGAGGCCACGATCAGCGCCAAAAGAAACCTTAGTCCTGCCAAAAGGCTCCACTGATCCAACTTGATAGGGTTCATCAGTTTCAAGACACCAGGGTGATCTTTTTTAGGACTTCAAGGAGTCGGATCGCAGTTGTTGTACTAAGGAATCGTTTCTGAAAAAGCTGGAGCGCATTTTGGGACATCTTTTGGCGTTCCAAATCATCAAGGTCATTCCATTTTTGGAGTAATGTAGCCAATCCCATATCGTCATCACGATCGACTATCCCGGCACCTGCAATTTCAACCTCTTTGAAGATATTGACCTTGTTGGAGATAAGAACCGGTTTGCCGCAGGAGAGTGCTTCGGCCACAGAAATGGCAAAATTTTCCTGATGACTAGGAAGAATCAACGACTGGCACCCGTGAATCGCTCCCCATTTTGCATTACCTTGAAGCATACCAGTGAAGTGAATGGATGGCCGATTCATCCAGAATGGTGCCTTGGTAATGGGATATCGGGAATTATTAGAAGTAGTAGGGGAGAACACGGATCCCCGAAGGAGAGACTCGGCAAGGCAGATCATTTCCTGGGCGTAGTTCGAGTCAATGGGGCCGGCGATCACCAATGCCGGAACGGGATTGGTAGGGAGTGGAGTATCCGCCTTAGGTGATGGGGAAAAAGAAGAGAAAGCTGGGATATGGGATACCCCATCAACCGGGTTGTCACATTGTGCTTTTAGCCGGGCTTCAAAGACCTCTGTGTAGGCGCGAATCAAAAGATCGACACCTTTCTTGGGATGAATGCGACCCAAAAAGAGTAGGTAAGGTTGAGCGCTTGGAAGATCGGGGCACCCTACATGGAACGCCTCCTGCATCGTAGCACAGGGAGGAGGTGGTGGTGGCACTCCATAGCCTACATTAAATTCTTGATGTGGCTCGTAAGGACGGAAGGTCTTTCGTGCCAGACTGAGTTCCTCCTCGCAGGTAAACAGAAGTGCTTGTGCATCACGGATCACACGATGCTCGATCAACTTCCAATAAATGAGATTGCGGAGGGATTTGAGCCGCCGGCCTTTACTCTTCTGAAACCATGGATCCAACATCCCGTGGGGCATCACGCAGTAAGGAGGGATTTTTGGAACTAGGAGCTGGCGGCAAGTATTTAGGAGGGCGGTGGTGGATGGGATACCCAATCGCTGGGCTTTCTTCCTGAGCCTTTGCATCGCAATCCATGTGGCAATGCTAGGCCAGAGCCAGAGACCGTGCACGATCACTGCATCAAAACGCTCGAGATTAGCCTCCATCCATGGTAACAGGGCGAAATTAAAACTCAGAGGTGTTATTCCCGATCCCAGGGCATGAATTGGAAACTCCTCCCTGCAGACAAAAGGCGCATCCTTTGAATCAAAGGATACCACTTCGTTTTCACAGCCAAGTGCCTTGAGGGCAGGAATCGAATTCCTGATCCCCTGGCATGGCCCACCTGTCTCCGGATCCATGGATGCAATAACGCGCAGAATTTTCATGAGTTATTGGCAAGAATGGAACTATAAATGAACTCACATCGGTCGAGAAAATCATCCCGGTTGAAGCGGGTTGCCCGATCAATTCCCCTCTTGATCATCATGGTTTTTTGATCATCTGACAATGAGAGCGTCTTATTCAAGATGCGTGCACAACTTGCAGCCCACTCCTGCCTCTGATGAGAAAGTCCAGCACGCGGCACATAGACAACAGACTCCCCACCCACCTCCGTCATCGGTGCAATGCCCGTTGTAATTACGGGACACCCGAAAGCCATGGCCTCGGCAACCGGCCATCCAAATCCCTCCTCAAGGCTTGGAAAAAGAAGTGCGGCGGCCAACGAGTAGATAGCCGATAATTTACAATCGGTCACATCTGTCATGAAATGCACACGACCTTGAGATGGAACCATCCTCTCTAGAAGACGCATCGCGGAAGTGGGTTCGCCTCCAATCATCCAGAGGGGAGCCGGATCAGAAGAGGTCGCAGCATAAGCCGTATAAATCTGCAAAACGCCCTCCCTATTCTTGTACCATTGATTACCTCCGACATGGATGATCGGGCGTTGCTCGGGCAACGGAACAGATATCTGCAAGCAGTTTGATGCCTCTTCAAGTGACATCCGTTGGATCGGTCGATTCTGGGCATTGTGAATCACCTCGGAAATCCCGGCTGGGATACCCCGAATCATATGCAGGGAATTCCGCGTGGCCTCCGAGACCGAAATAAAGTTATTAGCCCTGGAAAGACCTGAGCGAATCCTCGACTGATAGAGACGCCCTGTCAGGGAAAGGCGATTCTCAGGAAAATCCCCTAGGGAAGAGCGGATGGCCAACATGTCGTGGCAATGGAGAACATGTGGGCGCGTGACAATCTCAGGAATCCACATACCAAGTCCTTGATCGGTCACAATGTAGAGGGTCTTGTCGGAATCACTCTGGATGGAACGCCGTAATGCGGAAGGAAATAGAAGGTATTGGTCGACATATCTTGCCCACTTGAGAAGAGGAGCGGGAGATGGGGGGAAAAAACGGGAAACCTTGCACTCTGCAGTCCTGTATTCCACAGAGTGCCCACGCTCCCTCATCCCCTCCCCCACCAAGGCGGCGAACCGCGGCATGCTCCTCGATCCCGTGAAGTTAGGAGTGGTCAGGAAGACTAGGTTCATGCCATCGGACGCATGATCAAATATGCATGTCCAAAACACGGAAAGCATCGGCCTTCCTGAGACGGAAACTTACAAACTCAAGATCTCGGATCCAGAGGCAGTTCGTTGCTCCCTCAGGACTTCTGATCCTAGAAAGAGTCCTGGAGAAAGGCTCATAGAGGTAGGGTGAAAACCCAATTGCTTCCAATTTGGCCGTAACTGCAAGAGGTGAACTTTCCAACAACAGAACCTTGAGTGATGGTTCCGTGATCGCCTGGCCAGCTCCCTCAAAAACCTGATCCTCATATCCCTCAACATCAACCTTCCAAAAAATAGAACTCGGAAATCCTATTAAAAGACCATCAATGGTCGTGACAGGAACCTCGATCACACCTCCCTGATAGCCCGAAGGAGCCACTCGGTTCATCGTGTCATTATCAGCAGTGAACTGAATCATGCCAGACTGAGAACCCAACGCCGTACGACACGGAACCACGAGATCAGAGAGTTCGTTAAGGGCAATATTCCGGAGTAGTCTGGCGTGTGTGGAGGGAACTGGTTCGACCGCAAGACTGTGTGCCTTGCAAACACCCGAAGCAAGCACGCTGTAGGAACCGACGTTGGCCCCGATGTCCAGAAACAGATCCTCTGGCCTGAGAAAATGAAGAAGAAATGCCATTTCTGTGAACTCATGAAGTCCGCAATAATAGTTCATTGTGGCCCCTGTCATCCCACGCTCCATTGCTAATGTGGCCCCTCCAATCCAAGGTACGATTAACGGATAATTCACGAACCTTGAGCCCACTTGCCATCTTATAAAACGCTCGACGGTGCCGAAGAGATTGCGGGAAGCAAGAGGATGATTTTTCCAATAATGCAAAAGCCTCCATAGCTCCGAGATTTTACTCACAAGGCTCATGCCTGGATTACCTTATCTTTTTGAGTAGCGTGTGATTTTCTTATTAAAGAGGCTATTGCTTCCGCTGTCACTTGAATGGAATACCTCTGCATTACCGGGCGGGCCCAGTTTCTATCGGGGAGCGGGTTCTCGAGGATCTCCCGTATCGAGTCGCCCAAAGCCTCGACATTTTCAGTTTGGAAAACCGAGACATAGGGAAGTTGAGCGAACTCCACAGCGCATCCTGCGGCATCTGAGACAACGACGGAACAACCGGCTTGGAGCGCCTCATTCACGACAAGCCCCCAAGTTTCACCCATGCGCCGCGAAGGCAGAACCAAGATATCGGTGGCAGCATAAAAATCCGCGATTTTAGATTGGTTGACAAATCCAGCAAAACGCACCGGCACTCCGTTGTTCTTTAGAGGCAATGCCTGTTCATGTAATTCCGATTCCAATTCACCGGAACCAACAAAGAGCACTTCGAGGTTCTTTTGCAGACCCTCCGGCATCTTAGAAATAGCTTTAAGGATAAGTCCCGGATCTTTTTTAGGAATGAGTTTGCCAAAGAAACCGATGACGGTGGATGACTCAGCGATCCCGAGTTCATAGCGGCATGATCTCCGAATCGCCTGCAGTTCAGCCTCAGGCATCCCTGCAAATCTGTCCTGCGTACAATATGGAGCAGGAGTCATTCGTGAAGCTGGGATTCCATGTTTTAGAAGATGTTCTCTATTGAGATTTCCAATCGAAAAGGCATGTGATACCTGCGAGTAGAGAAGCCTATAGACACTATCTCGGACGCAATCCTTAAATCTCCCTCTGCGAAAGGCCTCATCCTGCGTTTCTTGACGGATCCAGACAGGGATGCCGTAACGGCGCGCCTGCCATAGCACTTCCAAATCATAGGCATAGAGATACTGGGTCTGAAGAACTGCTGTGAATTTATAGTCACTGAAAATCTTAGCGACACCTTTACCACTCAGACTCCGAAATCTCCGGAGCGGATCTCCTCGTTCGCAGGATAAAACCGTGCAGGGATAGCCTTCAAGCAGGGAACCATCCCACGTAATCCTCTCGCCAAAGCCTTTATCCAGATGTCCGCGGGTCGAGATATCCGTTGCGTAGAAAACATGAAATGCCCCCGGAGCAAGGCCCTGTAATTCCCTATAGACCGGAGCCCTGTACTGAACAGGATGACTGTCAAAGATCCCGAGCATAGGTCTTAAGGCGAATCTTTTGTAGCGGAACCATCTTATCGTATTCCCTAAGACAAAGAATGAGTCCTATGGAAGTCCACCACCAAATCGCAAGTGGTGGCTGAGTTGAGAGAGTACCTACAGCACCCTCAACCAGCACTAATCCCCAACAAAAAGCCGCACTCGTCGCTTTCAGGGGATCCCTCATCTCAAGCAAGCAAATACCTGTGTATAAAATTACAAACAGGCGGAAGGAGTACCAAATTGCGACCAAGTAAATTCCGCCCTCAAAGAGCACCATGTGCTGGTCGGTCTCCATCCAACCCCATCTGGCTTTTAAGAGACTAGCCCACGGACTTAAACGTTCAGATCCATTGGACTGGATCCCGAGACCATTGCCAAGGATCGGCGTAGTCTTAATTGAACCCGTCCAATCGATTAATCCACTCACAACTCGCGCCATGACATCTTGCACGTGAGAAGTGCCGCCGGAATCCTGAGACCTAGCTTCATAGGCCATGAAGGCCTCTGGAAAGAGCATATGTATTGTCATGTAGGCGAGAAAAGCGATGCCCAGGAAAAAAAAGACACGGATCGCTTTGGATGCTCCTGATCCCAGAAGAAGAACCCCAGAGCCAGTCATGGTAATCACGAGTGTTCCAATAACAGCAGTTCGCGATCCTGTGATGAACACGCCGACGATGAAAAAACAAAGAATAATCACGGGAAGCATGCGATACCAAAAGCCTCGCTCAACTTTCCTTAGCATAATGAACGATGCAAGGATCCCGACCATCCCGTTCAAATACATGCAGTATTGAGCGACAAAGACGAAGGAAGAAGAAACCCTGAGTTTACCCCCGGCTGCAAAACCGGCCAGACTCTCTCCTTCAGGGGTTGTGTTTAGCCAGTGACTTGATGGGAGACGACTCTCCAGCATAGCCAAAGCACTTGTAGCAATGATCGATAGGGCTAGGAATTTTAGAAGCTTCGCTAATGCCCTCCCCTGATCTGGAAGGTACGCTGCACAAAACGCCACTCCCACAAAAGGAAAAAGACAATACTGTTTCATTCCGAATCCTCCGAGAACCGGATCCCTAATTGTTGTATCGAGTATACAAGGGAGCATAAGCACCAGCAGTCCAATCTGCCATGAAAGGATACGTTGCCCTGCCTCAGGCAACTTTCCCAATGATGCCTTTAGTCCCAAGTACAAAATCGCAAAGTCTTTTGCAAAAAAGAGAGGAATTGAGAGAGAAGGCAATATTTTTCTGAGCAATCCCTCCACGATTACTAAAGTCAACAGTGCCGTGATGCCTCGCTGAAGACTTTTTTGATAGGAGGATGTGACAGGCAAATCGGCCTCTGGTGCTTTCCGAACCGAGGAATTACGAATAATAATACTGCTCATCGGATACGGGAATTATGAACAATCGCGTTCAGGCTTTCCACAACACCTGATGACGTCGGATTGGATTGAAGTTCCATTGAACGAAGACGTGCATTCTCACGAATGAATCCAAACCACTCTGGATCCTGGATAGCGCGCTCAAATGCAGAGCAAAGGGCCTCGGGATCTCTGATGCCAGTGATGACCCCCTCCCTGTCATGAGTCATCAGGTCTTCTGCTCCGGAGTTAGTTGTGGCCACAATGGGTAATCCATAAGCGAGGGCCTCTCCCAGAACAATGCCGAAGCCATCCTCGATCGTGGGAAGGCAAAATAACGAGGCCCGTTGATAAGCTGACTGGAGTTCTTGTCCTTTAAGAGGCCCCTTGAAGATCACCCCCTCGGGTATGAATAGGTCTTCCAGACCGCTGGGTGTTCCCAACGGCCCAATGATCCAAAGTTCCTTCCGAGCATGACGAATCTTGGAAAACGCTTCGATCAGATAGCGCACTCCCTTGCGGGGAGAAACTGATCCGACATAAAGGATACGGAAAACATCTTTGGTGTTCTCAAGATCAGCACACGCATTGCTACCGCCATTCACACTGTTAACTCGATACGGAATCTTGATCAGTTTTTCAGCTGAGTAGCCCTTCTGGATGAAACCCCTTCGAACAAATTCAGAGGGAACAACAATCTGGTCCGCAACCTCATATTCAAGAACCCTTCGGCGCGTTTCTCGTAGATGAAAAGGTCTCCATGGGAGAAGTAACCGTTGATATTCATCTCTCAGAATTTCCTCCTGAACAAGTACATGTGAATTAACCAACTCGACGACATTAACCCCGCCTTGCTTCTCGAAACGACGCGCTGTATCGAGACCGCAACCATTGTAAAACATGAAAAGATCGGCACCAGACAACTGGGTTCCACATGAATAATCAATGAATAGCTTCGAGTCGTGAGCGAGTTCATCTGAAATCAGTCGTGGCATTCCCACTTTGAGGGAAGCCAGATAGAGATTCTGAATCAAATCAGCCCTAACCAACTTATCCCCGATTTCAGGCAGTGCGGCATGCGTAGCGAACCGACTCACCCCTGTCACAAAAGAGTGCAACATTCCTGCCAAAAATAATTCTAAGGCATATCTGTAGTGAGTTGACCTGACTGGAGCCCCATAAACAACATTCATGGTCGAGTGAGATCTGAGAGTGGACTCACATCTTGCCCAAGGAGTTCCATAAAGAGCTTCTGATATTCAGCGGCGATGAGGGCGGGTGAATGACGATCAAGGTGCCTCTCCCTAAGATTAGGATCGGTGAATTTGAGAAGCGACGTACCTTCTCCCAACAATTTCTGCAATTGGTCTGCAAGTTTGCCGAGATCGTCATTTTGAAACAACAAGCCACAGGGACCAATTGCTTCGGACAACCCGCCCCCCCCCGAGCCAACGACCACACAACCACAGGCAATGCCCTCCAGAGCAACGATTCCGAAAGGCTCTTTCCAGCGTGAAGGCACGATAAGAATCCTGTGTCGGCGAAGGAGTTCTGCCAGCTTGATCGCATCTTTATTACCTAAAAAAACAATTTGTTTTTCCAAGTTTGATTGTTTCACGAGATCTCTTAATGGACCCGATTCAGGGCCCTCTCCAACAATGGTAAGACTAGGGTGGATGTCGCGCAGTGCCAGAAGACGGAGGGCCTCTATCAGGAGATCTGCACCTTTGTCGGAGACAAGCCGCCCGACAAAGATGAGATCTCCATCCTTTTGGGAATCGGGCTCCTCGAAGAAAACATTCGCTTGATAAGGATTGGGAATCACGAGGTCGGCGCTTGATTCTCTGCGTACCGCCTCACTGATAGCCACAGTGCATCGAACAAGACTGCAGGCTAACTTCTTCACAAAACCGGAAATCCCTCTGGAAAACCAGGTCTGATGGGTAATCAGGGTAATTTTACCCAGGATAAGAGCCGGCCAAAGGGTCTGGAGACTTATGTTGTTTTGAAAATAGAGGTCGCTCCATACGATTTCGGAGAAGAGTCTCCTGAGCGAGGGGTTGCGAATCACGGTTATGGGATTATTTTCATCCCAGGGAGCATCTGTTTTGGTGACGATTCTTACCTCATGACCTGCAGCAATCCATTCCCTTGCGAGGATTGCAGTTACCGATTCTATGCCGCCGATGCTTGGATCATAACGATGAGAGCTCACTAGGATCTTCATTCCATAAATTCCTTGAGATCGGCGACAAGTTGACTAGCGCTCTTGTCGAGCATACTTACACGAGGATATTTACCAGCGAACAGAAAGTTCCTTTCAAAGTTCTGATCCATCAGGATGTAATGGGCAGCTTTTGCTGGATTATCGTCGCCTTCATTAATGCGCGTTACAATAATTGGAATACCATGCTCCTTGAGAGCCGCAACGGAACCGCTTTTTCCTAGAAGGTGAAGGGGGGATGTGGTAATCCCATAATCACAAGACTGAAGGTATTCGGAGATCATCCGGGCAGGCATTTCCCCCTTTTGGAGATAGTAGATTCCGTTGGATCCATATTTCTGAAGGGCTTCAGTGAGGAGATGGCTATGAGAGCCCGACTTGCCCAGAGTTATGAAAACAGATGCTTTGGTGCCAGCCTTTTGCATCAGTGATACAAGCTTCGAAAGTAGCGGCTCAGGTGACCATTCAGCATGAATCCCACCGAAGATAACGAAAATCCAACAATCCTGAACATCCAGTCCGTGTTCTTTTTTTAGCTCGCCCAGCAGAACCTTTCGTCGCATTTTCCCGTTAACAAGCGGTATATTTGAGAAAATGGGCAGAATTGTGGATTTAATTCCCAAGGACTCCAAACGACTTCTATAAACCCCATTACTGGTGTGACAGATAGGTCGAATTCTTGAATTCATTTTTTTTACGATCAAGCGCTGAAGGACTCCAAGAACTTTTTGAATACTGGTGTATCCCGGTTCCTCACCAATCCAGAGCTCATGAAACATGATATGCCACCGAAAGTTTCCTTTTACGGAGGCAAGATACTGGGACAATCGCCAAGGAAGCCCCTGCGAACCAAAGGAGTAGGGTGAGTATTGAAGACTTATCCAGTCAGGACTGATTTTGGCCACGATTTGCTGAATCAATTCGATCCTCAGCTTCCAGGGGATCGCTGCAGGAATCATGACCTCAGTTGCTTCAAGGGAAAAATCAGGGATCTTGGTTGAACAATGTTCATGTATTGAAACGCAGAGCACTTCGATTCCCAGATCCCTCAAACGACAAGCCAAAAGTCTGCAATAGTCACCGATACCGTTTTTTTCGGGCTCTAACGATCCGCAAAGAAAGATAATTTTCAATTAGAATAAATGTTCCGAGGAAAAGAGGTTACAGCACCCAAAATAACGTTTTATTTTTTAATTAGCTTTGAAGCCAGAAGCGCAATTCTTATTCCAGATTTTTTTATAAACATCTGCTTTTTTTCGAATAATCTGATGGGGTGCTGCGAATTTTTCATGAACGCTTTGTCTCCCAAGGAGGGGGCAGTAAGGTTTTTCAAAAAGGTCACCAGATAATTAGCCTCCCAAGGCTTGGGGTGAACAACAGCGTGGATCATAAGATACGCGGGATATCTAAATCCCATCCCTTCTTTCCCAATGATACTGTAATTATAATCCGGTGAAACGCTAATTGTTGCGTTCAAAAGATCCTGATCACTTTTGATCGCCAACCATTGTTTTCGCTGATGATAGCCATGGATATCTCCACCTTGATCCGTGAACTTTGTTGTGAAAGCCTGCCAGCGTTCTAGAAATCCCTTGTCGCATCTTCTCAGTCCAATGAACCCCCCATTGGCATAGTCTGAAACCTCATATCCTTCACTGACATTTTGACCCCACAATGCTCGCCAGCTTGCTCTCCAAGGGTGATGGTGATTCAAATACCCAAAACAGTCATCGAGACAGAGCGCTATTCCGTTTTCAACCCATTCGGAAAAAAAGTCCCATGGTGCCTCCACCGTGATATCGGCATCAAAGAAAAAGATTTTCTTGCAGATTGGGTTTTTTTGGAGTGTCTCGGTAAGATAGTAGGGTTTGAAATAACCGAGGTGCATGGGAGGGTTCACCTGTTCAAAAGTGATGAGCATTTCACCAATTCTATAAGTAGTATCACCGACTCTTAAAAGCTGATCAATCCAGGGAGGGAGTTCATCCCTGTAACCTATAACGACTTTCCCTTGGAATTGCGACCGCACTGCGGAATTAAGGAATGCACCAACTCCATAATGGTAGTTTTTTTCATAAAGAAGGACAATGATTTCTTCCTCGGGATTGTGTGAGAATTGCATTAGGTCTTTGTTAGGCTTTTTTATTTTCAATAAAAATAGGTCTGAAATATTGCCTTAATGATTCGTAGAGAAATAGGGTTTCAAGTAGGATAAGCCTTATTGCACCTTTGAATCTGAAACTCCAACCATGAATGATAATCGAGCGATAAAGTTTTCTAAGATAGTTTTTTAGAAATCCGCTTGGAGAAATCTGTACCAAAAGCCCGTGTTTTCTATAGAAGTAATCAATTGATTGAACCCTTGTCCTGATATAATCCCCGCCTCTGTTGGAGACGTAGGGGTGAAGAACTTGTGCCTTTGGGAGGAAGAGAATCGTTGCCCCCTGTTGTTTGAGTCGATAGCGCAAATCCACATCTTCCATTGCAGCAATTGGAAACACCTCATCAAACCCTCTTAATGTGATGAAAAGATCTTTTTTAATGCAGAAATTGCATGACCAAAGACATCCTCCATATTCATTAATGGGTGCATCTTCATCAATTCTATTTCTGATTCCTGCAGGAGAAATGCTCCCCTCCAATACCATTGATTTGGAATCCTGTAATATTTGTTCATAGTACACTTGAAGTAGTTGCGCTTGCGGAAGGCAGTCATCATCAAGAAAAACAATCCAGTCTCCCTTCGCCAGAGCGGCTCCGTTGTTGCGGTTGGCAGCAGGTCCCCTAGCCGGTCCGGTGACGTATCTCACCCAAGAATAATCAGTAGTCATCATTTCATGTATCACAGTTTCAGGCCTATCGTCCGAAACGATGACTTCGTAGAACTGATAACCCAACTTTTGAAATCCTGGTTTTAGTCGATTGAGGCACTGTCGGAGAAATTCTGGCCGAGCACACGTAGGGATGATCACCGAAAAGGTAGGATTTTTTTCAGAGGGTAAATTCATCTCTTTTTAATAGTTGAAGGGTATTTCCCTAAGGGCTGCCATTGCCTCCAGGTAGGCGATCGTCTTTCGAATACCAAACTCTTTTTCATCGATCCCTTCACTACTCACGGTGCCACCCACATGAAGACGTAGCAGCAACAACCAAAGTTTCATTCTCTGCCAAACAAGCCGGAGCCGAGGCCGACAAACTAGTCCATGTTCCCAATGGTGAGAAATATAGGCGGTGGAGCGACCTGAGGCCCTTGCCGTTCTGATCCAGAAGGAGCGGTTCAACCTCTCAACACTGAAATGATGGATCACAAGAGCCTCGTCAGCGTAGACAATCCTCTTGCCAGATTGTCTCAAGCGCATTCCCAGCAGCGTGTCATCCATATACCCCAAGGCACCAGGTCCCGTTTCTAGATCAAATGCCATCCCCTCCCGGAAGCAGCTTTTCCTCATCGCCATGTTAGCACCGATCAATTGCGGCAGGGAGGGATGAATATTCTCTGCCAACCAAAGGCGATGAAACGGTTTCATCCATTCGCGCTGTAGTTGGGGAGCGATTTCAATCCTCCCCACAACGCAGTCTGCAACATTAGCAGCAATCGGAGCAATCAAACGGGGAAGCCATTCCTGAGACACCATCAAATCATCGTCGGTCCATGCAAGAATTTCACCTTTTGCCAATGCGACTGCTTTATTCCGAGCACGACTCAGTCCTTTCGTCGGCTCATTATAGTAAACTAACTTATTCCAGAGTCGTGCATATTCCGCGACAATTGTCGCCGTTTGATCCGAGGACCCATTGTCCATGATCATGATTTCAAGCACACCATGGTTGTCATGAACAATCGGCAAAAGAGCTTCAAGCGTCTGGTGAAGGGCCAGAACTCGATTCCTTGTGCAGATGATAAGACTGACCTCGTTATGTTTTTCCTGTCTGGAAAGGATATCCATCCGTTCGGACAACTTGGTGTGGCGATTATCCTGTAAATTCATTAGGAAAAAGTGACGGCTGATCCCTTCTCAAAAGAAGCCCTACAGATTCCGTGGCATGATTCAATGCATCCCTGATCACTGCTTCCATATCCATGTATCGGTAGGTACCAAGACGCCCGAGAAAAGAGATTCCTTTTAGTGAGTTGGCCCGTTCTCGATAGCGCTCTAGAACTTTCAGGTCCGACGAAAATCGTTTTGGATAATAGGGAATTTCACCCTTGGTAGTTTCCTTGCTGTATTCACGAAATGCCACCGTGCGTTCATGCCGCTCCCAAGGTGTGAAATGCTTGTGCTCATGGATTCTTGTGAACGGTACTTCCATGCCCGGATAGTTTATCTGAGCGTTGCCTTGATAGTCTCCAAGAGCATCAATTCGCTCAAAGGTTACCGATCTGTATCCGAGTTGACCTTCAGAATAATCAAAATAGGCATCGATTGGGCCGGTCCAGAACACATGTCGATACTCGTCCAAGATTGAACATGGATGAATACGTTCGCCTAGGCGAACTCGGATGGCCGGATGACGAAGGATCGATGCAACGACTTCTCCATAACCTTCTTCAGGAATTCCAACGAATTTCTTATCGTAATAGTTATCGTCGTAGTTCGAGCGGATCGGCAGACGCTTGAGAATGGAGGCTGGAAGCTCTCTCGGATCACATCCCCACTGTTTGGTGGTGTAACCTTTGAAAAAAGCCTCGTAAAGCTCTCTCCCCATAAGTTTCAAGGCATATTCTTCGAGGTTAGCCGGTTCTATGATTGACTCGTCCCCCAATGAAGCAATGAATTCCGAGGCTTGCTTGGGGTTCATCTTAAGGCCAAAAAACTGATTAATCGTATGCAGATTGATCGGTATCGCAAAAACCCCGCGGTCAATGACCGCCTTGACCCTGTTCACAAATGGCCTAAAGGAGCCATGATGGTTCACACAGTCCCAGACCCTCTTGTCGTCGGTGTTGAAAATATGAGGTCCGTAAGTATGAATCATCACACCGCTAAGCTCATCACGATACGTATGGCAGTTTCCCCCGATATGACTCCGCTCATCAAAGACGTCCACGGTGCAAGGGAGCTGTTCAGCCAATTCCCTGGCAAGAACTGAACCCGAAAACCCGGCGCCCACGACCAGATAGCGATCCATAGTTTTATTCGGTTTTTAATGCTTACCTCGATATCCCCAAGACCTCACCTCTT
>CAIKYN010000098.1 GCA_903831635.1 uncultured Spartobacteria bacterium | reverse complement strand
GGCATCACTGGCGCAACCCGTCAGTCCAATGATTCCCAGAAGGAGGAGTGCCTGGAGGAGCAACTTCTGCTCTATGGTCTTGGGAGAATGATTCATAAGAATACTTGGGAGGGAGTGTTTAAAAATCATTCTATTTTGAGCCAGAATCATACAGCGAGTTCAAAGCCCAGAGAGTGAGAAGAGCGAGTGTACGCACAATCAAAACAAGGTTGGCCCTCATAGGGTTTTCACTGGAGTTTTTTCTCTTTTGCTACCGCAAAAGTTAAACACTTGGTGGAGCCATGGGGATGATACTTCGCGATGCGAAGGCTCTGCAGAGTCCCATCGGTCGGATCAAATGCCGCTGATCGCGGCATGGCAGTCGAACTGAAGTTCGAACCCCCCATGAGATTCTCACAAACCGTTATTTTCATTTCATGAAAGTAACACTTGGTGGAGCCATGGGGATTCGAACCCCAGACCTCCTCAATGCCATTGAGGCGCTCTACCAACTGAGCTATGACCCCCAAGTGTCTCATCCAGAAAACCAAGAAGGCTTCCGTGATGGAGGTGAGAAGCTAGGATGAATCTCCGAATGGGGCAATACGTTTTCGCAGAAAATGCAGAATTAAAAAACATCCATTGACATACCCAGGCGGAATCTCCATTCTCTCCGACCCCAATCCTTTAAGAATTTACCGACATGAAGCGCACCTACCAACCTTCCAAACGCACGCGCAAACAGCAATTCGGCTTCCGCGCACGCATGAAGACCAAGAGCGGTCGCGCGATTCTCAGCCGTCGACGCCAGCATGGACGCAAGCGTCTCCTGCCAAAGGGCGTTGAGATTCACTTCGCACGCCACACTCAGGCCTAAGAGTCTGGTACAGCGAGGGAAGCTAGGCCTGCCGCAATCGTCGCGGCTTCGATTAGGCTATCAGCATTTGAAGGTCCGCTCGGCAGGCCTTTCTTTTCACGGTTCATTACTCCGTATGGGAGTCATGACCGGCCAGCTCACGGAAACACAGGGGGCTGTCGTTGTTTCCCGTCGTGTCGGTCCTGCTGTCATTCGCAACAAGGTGAAGCGACGCCTGCGTGAAGTTTTCCGCCATGAACTCCCTGGTCTCAAATCCGGTCTCTGGATTGTCGTCACGGCAAAACCACCAGCAGCCACAGCCGCGATGGAATCTCTTCGCTCGGAATGGTTGCGTCTTGGAAAGCGTCTCTCTATTTTCATCGACTCATTGCCCGATCAGTCTGGCTAAACCGATGTCCTTCCTTCTCCGCATTCCCATTCACCTCTACAGGTGGCTGATCTCCCCGTTGCTCCACGCTCTCTGCGGCGGAAGTGCCGGCAGCGGTTGCGGATGCCGTTTTTACCCGAGCTGCTCGGCCTATGCCCTCGAGGCCCTGAAGTCGCATGGATCTATCAAGGGATCCCTGCTTGTGCTTCACCGTATCTCCAAGTGTCACCCATGGGGAGTGGGCGGCTTCGATCCCGTTCCGGTACAGGAGTTGAACCGTTAAAAGATAAACCCTTCCGCCATACCACTTTCTAATATTTTCTCGTTTCAAACTTTTTAACCTCTGCTTTATGTTCGACCGCACCACCTGGATCGCCATCGCCCTCTCCGTCGCCGGACTTGTCGGTTGGCAATATTATTACTCCAAGACCTACGCTCCCTACATCGCCCAGCAGGCAGCCCTGCAGCGAGAGGCAAAGCTCAAATCAGGAGCCGCCAAGACTGCGGAGTATATCCCCCAGCCTACGCCGCAAGCGATCACCCCCACGGCAGCACTGCTTCCGGCCGTCGCCGGGGCGACGCCGACGATTCCTGAACTCTCCTCCAAGCGAGAGACCCTGGACACAAGTCGTGCCGAGTATCTCTTTGCCGCCAATACGGGAGGCATCGAGGCCGTCACCCTCTTCCTCCATCTCGGAGCCAACGAGCACAGCCTCTTTCTGAACAAGGACTCGGGCCTCCCGATTGGCGCTCTCTGCGACTCGAATGGCACGCCGATCGGCGGCTTCTCCATGGAGACCGACAAGCAACACGCGATCACCCGCTTCACGCTGGCTGCACCGAATGGACTCTCTGTCACCAAGTCCTTCTCCCTGCCGCAGACTGTAGGCTCGCCCGAGGAGTACCAGATCGGACTCGATCTCTCCTTCAAGAACAGCGGCTCCACCCCGATCTCGCTTCCGGGGTACTTTGTGGCGGCCGGCGGCGAAGCCCCTATCCATATCAAGGATCTCCCCACCTACACCTGCTTTGATTGGCTTCGTGACGGGAAGATGACCTCCATTAATGTCTCCTGGTTTGAGTCCGGCAAGATCCCGTTTGTCGGTATCGAGACACGCCCGGCCCGACCCCTCTACTCTCAGTCAGACTCGGGCATCCAGTGGGCTGCCGTAACAAGCCAATACTTCTGCACGATCGTCACCGCCGCAAAGGATCAAGCCGGCAGCGGCGTCTGGGCACGTCGCTTCCAGTCCCAGAATGCCACCGAGACGCCGAACGGACAGCCGATCTACGGTATCACCGGTGGCTTGGGCACAGGCCCGATCACCCTTGCCGCAGGAGAGACAGTCACCCGTCATTACTCGATCTATGCCGGGCCGAAAGACTTCTACGGCCTGAGCAAGATCGGCGAAGAGCAGCAGAAAGTGATGAATTTCGGAATCTTCCATCTCGTCTCGGAGTTCCTCTTATGGGCGATGAACTCGATCAACAAGTTCACCCACAGCTTCGCCGCTGCGATCATCATCCTGACCATCCTGATCAAATCCGCTCTCTGGCCCCTGCAGAACAAGGCAACTTCATCGATGAAGCGGATGCAACTCCTCTCGCCGAAGATGACTGAACTCCGCGAGAGGTATAAAGACGATCCGACCAAGATGAACGAGGAGCTGATGAAGCTCTACAAACAGTACGGAGTGAATCCCTTCGGAGGCTGTCTCCCGATGCTCGTCCAGATCCCGATCTTCTTCGGCTTCTACTCGATGCTGGGCAGCGCCATCGAGCTTCGCAACAGTCACTTCCTCTGGATCCACGATCTCTCCCAGCCCGACACGCTGACCCACATCATGGGATTCCCGATCAATCTACTGCCCATCATCATGGCCGGCACCATGGTCTGGCAGATGGCCATCTCCCCAAAAAGCGGAGACCCTTCCCAGCAACGGATCATGTACTTCATGCCGATCATCTTCCTAACCTTCTGTTACAATTATGCCTCAGGACTCGCTCTCTACTGGACAACTCAGAATATTTTCTCCATAGCCCAGTTGTACTGGACCAAGAATCAGCCGCTCCCCACCCTGGAAAAGGTTTCCACGAAACCGGTCTCCAAGAACAAGGGATCCGGTGGTTCGAACTTCACCAGTAAGAAACGCTAAGCCGCCCCCCTACCCCTCTAAATCAACTCTCTTCTCCCCCCGAGCAATGAACCAGACACCCAAAGAAGTCCTGGATACCATTCTCGGGCACCTCGGATTCGTCGTGGAAATCGAGGAGGAACGTCGTGACGGGCATCTGATCCTCCAGATTCGGACCAATGAACCCCAGCGCCTTATTGGACGCAGGGAGGAGACCCTCGAGAGTCTCCAGTTCTTGGTCAACCGCCTCCTCATCTCACAGAATAACGAGGCTCCGCGCGTCGTTGTGGATGTGGAGCACCACCGATCGATTCGTGATGCATCATTCCTCCAGCGAATTCATCAACTGGCTGAAGCCGTGAAGATCGACGGACGCTCTGTTGAGACCGAACCCCTGAACTCCTACGACCGCCGCCTCGTCCATAACGCCTATCGTGATGATGCGGAGCTCATAACAGAGAGTCAGCAGATTGAGGAAAAGCTTAAGCGCATCACCATCAGGCGGCGCGGGTAGAAGCCGTGCAGGCCGTTAGCGGTTCAGGCTGTATGCTCTCAGGTGCTGATTGCTGCCCTAACCATTTCTTCTAATCCCTTTCCTCTCAATGAGGACAAACGCTGTGTTCTTTATAAAGAAAGGGTGCGATACCCCTCACACTTATAAATACGGATGGTTTGCTGCTTGCCGTTAATAAAGATCGGGACTTCTTTAAGCAACGCCACGGCGTTGAAGGCACCGGTGATGGTCTGAGGCAACTCTTCCTGGGATTCCGTCGTAATGTAGAGGGCGTTGCGACCAAGGAAGGGGCTGACCGATTTCTCCTCGGTGTAGAGGTTGTCCTTCACCCCTGCCGCGACGGCATCGGGATAGGAGGGCCAGAGGGCGTAAGAACTATTAAGGCTAGGTGACTCGGCGACGAAGACCGAAGGGGAGCCAGGGCGCTCCGGGTAATCGATTGCTATCCTACTGCCGAGCATGGAGGCCAACCCGGGGGTGGATGCAATCAGGAAGGGAGATTCACTCTTCGGATCTGGGCGTTCCTTGCGAAGTGTGAGAACGAAGCCCGAAAGCTCACGGATCCCTACTACTCCTATTGGCGAGGGAAGACCCGAGGGGAGCACTTGCGGAGCTAGGAGAATAAGACTGCTCATCAATGCAGCAACTGAGGCAATCAGGATCACTAGAACCCTCCAGAACATCCCGTGATAGGCCAATCTCACAAGAAAAGGGGTTGCTAGGGCCCCCAGGGTAACAACTAACCCCAAGGATAGCGTAGCCGTACCGATCGAAACGGAATCAAACCCATGAGCCACACTACTCCATTGGATCCAGTCATGCTGTGCATTCCAAGCGAGAGAGGGAACCGATCCCAAGATCAGCAGAAACAAAGCGAGGAGAATCCCGCGCCATGGAATCGTCTTGGTGCCTTGATTCACGAAGTAAAAGGCAACTGCCACAGGGAGCAGCAATCCGATCATCTGCCAGAACTGCGTGCCCACAGCCAGGGCCACACCGAAAAGAGCCCATGGAGTGAGTCCCTTGGCAGTTTTTCCCGTTTCAGCAGCAGCGCTCCATCCCGCGATCATCGCGAGCAGAATCGTCATTGCAGTGACCATGGCTCCGTCCATGACCAGTGAGGCCATATTTACGAAGGGTAAAAGATTGAGCCCCAGTACCGACCAAAGAGCCAGTACCTGACGATGGGGAGCGATTCGTCTGCCAATCCACCAGACACACCAGGAGAGAATCAGAACGGCAAAGGGTGCAATGCATCGCAGAAAGAAGATTCCAGATCCTCCGCAAAGCTTAAAGAGAGCCAGAAGAAGTGGAATGCCCGCAGGTCCCTCGATATACCCTCCGGCAGGATGAGCCTCACAGATCGAAAGAAAGGCTTCACTCTCTGTGAAGGAGCCGCTTGTCGCGACCGAGAGGCGAAGCACGGTCATTGCAAGAACCGCCGCCCAGAGCACCATGCTCTGGGTAACAGTTACCTTCATCACCTTGCTGTTCTTACCTTTCATGGTCAGGGAAGAAGGATGGGATACTTCCCAGCGAGTTGCGGCATGAGTTTCTTGGCAAATCGTCTCCAGAGAAAATTGAGAAACCGTGCGGCGATCACTCCTCCGAACAGCCCCAGAATCATCCCCGCTGTGACATCAAGGGGCCAATGCGAGCCGGTGTAGATCCGCGAGTACCCGATCAGGAGAGCGATCGGAAGGTAGAGCCATCCCCTGCGTGGAAAGAAGAGGATCAGGACAACCGCGACCGCCATATTGTTCGCGGCATGCCCCGAGGGAAAAGAACGCCCCTCCGAAGGAGGATTGTCGATCAGCATTCCGGGGATTTCGGGAAGAGCATTTCCGTGAGGAAAATTGACCACCGGCTCTGAGAACAGCCCACAGATTCTTGGTAGGTTCGTTGGAGCACTTCCCATCATTACAACACGGACACCAGGCTCCACTTGACTCGGCCGGGGGCGCCCCACGGCATGCTTCAGCAGATTCACTCCGACTCCATCGCACAGTCCCACAGCGAGACCGGCAGCCAGAATCGCCGCACGGAAGCGAAAGTTTCCAAAGACCAGTGCCAGCACTAGGAGCAGGAGGAGCCAGGGAGCCCAAGCCCCGTAATCGGCGATAAAGCAGAAGAGGTGATCACTCCAGGGCGCAGTCCATTCCCGATTGATGAGAATTTGGAGTTGCTGGTCCATTCCCCATTCTTGATCAGTTCATCCGCCGGATGCCCGAACATTCTTCACCGGGATGAAGGGGATAAAAGCGATGACTGAATATTTAGCGCGGATTCCTTCCGATATCCCATTGATCTCATTGGTTGGTCGGGTCGATGCTTCACATTCGTTACAGTCCCCTGTGGATCAACCTCTGTTTGCTTCCCTCCCAGAGATTCCCTAATCTCTTTGGGATGTCCGCCGAAGGCACCACTGGCAGTTTTGCCTCTAAGACCAAGCGCCCTCTTTCTAGGGCGGGCATGATCGCGGAGCGTCAGAGAAGGTCTCCCACCTGGAGACTGATCCACCTTCTCGGATCACTGAAGTTGGCCTTGGTTCTTCTCGCGACGATCGCCATTGCCATTGCCACAGCGACTTTCACGGAGGCCCACTTCGATGCAGCCGTGGCGCGTGCCTGGATCTACAAGGCCCCTTGGTTTATCGCCTGGCTCGGGGTCCTCTGCATCAATCTCTTTGCCGTCACACTGACCCGCTGGCCCTGGCAGAGAAAGCACACCGGCTTCATTATCACCCACTATGGCATCATTTTGCTCCTCATCGGTGCGGTTGTCGGATCAAAGCTCGGATTCGAGGGGAACGTGACCCTCCGCACCGATGGTCAGCCCCAGCGGAAGATCGTGACCGACCGAAGCTGCATCCAGGTGGAGAGCCCTGCTGATAGCTATCTCTACCTAATGCCTCTCGATACGCGCTTCATGCGCCCCTCGACCACATCGCCGAAGTATCTTTCAGTTCCGGGCACAGAACTCCGGATCGGAATCGATTCTGTCTCAGAGCATCTCACCCCACAGCCACATCTGGCACCTGCCACTGAGAGGGCTGCTGGAACAGGCGTCCTGTTGGATTTCTCCAGCGGCATGATGAAGCAAACGCTCCATGTGGGACTCAGTACCGGAGAGGGCTCCCCGGGAACCTATGATTTCTTCGGACGAGCATCAATCGCCCTGGCCTCGAATGCGGCAGTACTCCCTCCTCATGATACGAATGATAAAAAACCATGGCTTGAGCTGATCACCGGCACCGAGGGCAAACCTCTGGAATACCGGATCGGTCGAGGGATAGCAGTCACCTCTTCCGGCAATCTGCACGAAGGCGATCATCTTACCCTCGGCTGGGCCGACTGGCGCCTCCATGTCGCGCAGATCGCAAGCAAGAGCACCGTGGTAACAACACCCTCACCGGATGATTCAGGTGCAGAAAGTGGCGTTCCCGGCTTCCGTGCATTCCTAACGAATCTGGCAGGAGAAAAATCGGCCCCTCTCTGGGTAGCTTCCGGTGAGGTGGTACCTCTTGTTCTAGGCAAAGAGATGGTGCGGATAGGCTATGGATTGGAACTCCGACCAATCCCCTTCTCGATTGCTCTCACTGAATTTGAAGTCCCTCGTGATGAAGGAACTGAAACTCCCTCGGATTTCCGGGCCACTGTCCGTTTCAAGAATACAAAGACTGGAGTCGAGCAGGATGGCCTCATCAGGATGAATCATCCCGCCTCCTATCCCGGAGGTCTGCTGGCCAATACGACTGGCTTCAACTACAAGTTCTCCCAGGCCGAGTGGAATCCGCGTGATTTGAAAGAAACCACCCTTCAGGTCCTCTATGATCCCGGTTGGCTGCTGAAATGGATCGGTTCCCTTGCCATCTGCATCGGGATCGCCACGATGTTCTATATACGCCCGCGCGAATCATGATGACACGCTCCCTAGCATTGCTTTCCCTCCTCTTCACACTGACCAGTGTGATCACCTCAGCATCACTCCGCGCGGAGGTCACGCCCCACTCACTGGACTCGCTTGTGATCCAGGAGGGAGGCCGTAAGAAACCATATCTTGTCTTCACCGAGGAGACGCTCCGTTCCCTCTCAGGGAAAACCGCAATCACCTTCAATGGTGAGAAGAAGGATGCCATGACACTGATCACGGGACTTTGGATGAGTCCCGATGACTCTTGGAAGGGAAAGGAACTGATCCTCGTTTCCAACCGACCTCTCAGACAGCAGATCGGACTCGATCCAGTACGGAAGCTCTATAGCTGGAACGAGCTCTCTTCCAATGTGGCTCTGACGAAGGAGATCACGACAGCCGCGGGAGTCCGACGGCGTGATCCGAAAGCTAAGTTGGTAGGGATCCAAAAAGAGGCCTCCGACGTCGGCATGAGGATGGGCCTCTTCGAGGAACTACTCAAAGGAACAGATTTCAAGATCATCGCCCCTCTCTCGGGGAGCGATTGGCTGACCTCCGCACAAATCGATCCCTCCGAGGGGAAAGAGATCATCGACACCATTGACTCGATGCACTCAGCCTGGATGGCAAGCGATCCAAGCCGCTTTAACCAAGCGACCAGTGCTCTTCTGAGCATGCAAAAACAGATGGGAGGGCTCCCTCCTGAATGGAAGATCTCCTTGGAGATTGCCTATCAAAAAGCCCATCCCTTCCGCTGGGCCTGGATCCTCTATGCGGCCGCCGGAATCATCCTCCTGCTCTCTAGGAATAGCTGGGAACGCCTCGGCTATCAGCTTACTTGGGTCTTAGCAGGAAGCGGTTTCCTTCTGCAGGCTGCGGGACTCCTCTCACGCGTGCTGATTGCAGGACGTCCTCCGGTCACCAACATGTACGAGTCGGTGATCTGGGTCGCTTTCGGGACGATCCTTTTTGCTCTGATCTTTGAAACCATTTACAAGGCCGGCTCCTTCCTGCTGGGAGCCGTCCCTGTCGCAGTCGCTTCACTGATCTTGGCGGATAGTCAGCCCGTCATCCTAGATCACTCAATCCATCCCCTCACTCCGGTACTGAGGGATAATTTCTGGCTCTCCACCCATGTGCTCTCCATCACGCTCAGCTATGCCGCCTTCGCCCTCTCTCTGGGCGTGGCCCATGTGGCACTGGCACAAGTGATCGCGGGAAGGAGGCCTACCGCAACCCTCTATACCTATCTCTACAAGACCCTCCAGGTCGGGGTGCTTTTGCTGGCCATCGGCACCATTCTTGGCGGCGTCTGGGCTAACTACTCCTGGGGACGCTTCTGGGACTGGGACCCGAAGGAGACGTGGGCACTCACGGCCCTGCTCGGCTATCTCTTCTTGCTACATGGAAGGATTAGCGGTCTCTGGGGAGGCTTTGGTCTCGCAGTCGGATCGGTCATCGCCTTCATGAGCGTCTTGATGGCCTGGTACGGGGTGAATTTCGTGCTCGGTGCCGGCCTGCACAGCTACGGATTCGGAACGGGGGGATTCCCCCTTGTGGCGGCGTTCGTAGGATGCGAAATCGTGTTTGTTGCCGGCTCCTTCATCAGGAAAAGACAATCGTCTGCAAGCTAGATTTTACTGACCCCCAAAGGAGGGACTGACACGGACACCCGCTGAGGAGCCCGAAAGAGGAACCGAGGAATAACTGGGACGCGTACTATACGTGGTGGTCATTGAGCGCTTAGCGTTGTTTCGATCGTGCTGGTAAAGGTTCATCCCCTTGCGGAGAAGTGCAAAGGTGTTGTTGTCCCCGTAGTACTTCCAGGGTCCATCGGGAACACTCGCTGCATCGACAAACTTCCAATCGCACAGATCGTTTTTGCCCATTCCAAGATAGTCGCGTGTTGCCGGAGAGATATCGAGACCGGCACCGCGGTTTAGGTTCCAACGTGGAGTCTGCGTGCCAAAAACATACTGCCAGTGATCGGTGCGGAAGGGCCCGCAATCCTCCCACTGGGCGAAGACCGTCCTACCCCCGTGATGAATTGCGACCCAGCGCCCCTTGAGAACAGACTTTCCTTCTTTTTCAAAACAGTCGTGGAACCAAGGAACTACTTTCCTGACTTCAGCCTTGGTATTGCCCCGGGAAACGTCGCAGTAAGGGAGGGCGCAGTAGAAAGGATTCTGCCTGGGAATGAATCCGCGGGGAGCATAGGTCCTGGGATCGCGGTATCGGGTGTCGGGATTGTCATAGCCCCCGTAATTCCTGGCCCAGTTGGCATCCCATGCACTCCTGTTATTCGGCACCGGGTTGCGGGCCGTGGGGCGCTCACCGATCCAGAAAATCGTGGTCATGATATTCCGATGCCAAGGATATCTACCAAAACCAACCACGGGGGCGGTAGGAATGCTAACCGTGGGAGGACGGGTTTGCTGGATCGCCTTTTCCCTAATCTGCATGGCCATTCTTTCGAAATCCGCCGAGGACATGGCCCCGGAATCCGAACCGAAGTGAGCCTTCACCGAGTCCACGACATCAGAGATCGATGCCGATGCCAAAGAAGGCAAAAGCAACGAGAGCAGAATCAGGAAACGGGTGAAATTCACCATGAATACTTAAACTTTAGTGCAGGATCAGGTCGGGGCAAGGGGTAAATCCCTATGACGGGGATCGCCCCTTCAAACAAAATACCCGAACCAAGCGCAAAAGCGACGGGTTCGGGTATTGGAAAGGCTTAGGAGGCTTAGGATGAAGCGAGGTAAGTCGCGAGGACCCTTCTGAAGCGTCTTTTAAGCCGTGTAGGTGGTGGAAGCAGTGGTGCCACCTTGACCAGTCCAGTTCGTGTGGAAGAACTCACCGGCGGGCTTGTCGGTGCGCTCATAGGTATGAGCACCGAAAAAGTCGCGCTGGGCCTGAAGCAGATTCGCGGGCAGGACTGCGCTACGATAGCTGTCATAGTAGCCAAGGCTGGCAGTGAAGGCAGGGGCAGCTACACCACGCTCAACGGCGGCACAAATGGCACGGCGCCATCCGGCTTGAGACTTCACAAAGACCTCCGTGAAGAAAGGAGCAAGCATCAAGTTCTCAAGATCCGGATTGGACTCGTAAGCCTCCTTGATGCGGTTCAGGAAGGCAGCCCGGATGATGCATCCGCCACGCCAGATGGTGGCGATGTCGCCGAAGTTCAGGTTCCAATTATAGAACTTGCTGGCCGTTGCCAGGAGATCAAGCCCCTGGGCGTAGCTGACGATCTTGCTGGCGTAGAGGGCATCGCGGACATCATTGATGAACTGCTGGCGATCCCCGGTGAAAGGCTTCACCTCGAGGGAGGGCAGGATTTTGCTGGCGGCAACACGCTTCTCCTTCATCGAGGAAAGGATACGGGCCTCCACGGCGGCATTGACCGTCGAGAGAACGACACCATGCTCGACGGCATTACCGACGGTCCACTTGCCTGTCCCTTTCTGACCGGCCTTGTCGAGGATGACATCCACCAGGGGCTTGCCGGTCTCCTCGTCTTTCTTGGTGAAAATCTGCTCGGTAATGTCGATGAGGTAGCTGTTCAGCTCTCCCTTATTCCACTCGGCGAAGATCTGATGAAATTCCTCGGCGGTCGGGTTGATCGTGGTCTTCAGAATGGCATATGCCTCGCAGATGAGTTGCATGTCACCGTATTCGATGCCGTTGTGGACCATCTTGACGTAATGACCGGCACCATCGGGACCCATGTGACGGCAGCAGGGCTCACCCTCCACGATCGCGGCGATCTTGCGGAAGATGGGGCCAACGGACTTCCAGGATTCCTCCGAACCACCAGGCATGATCGAGGGGCCTTTGAGCGCACCCTCCTCACCGCCAGAGACACCGCTACCGACGTAGTGAAGACCTTTCTCCTTGAGATATTTTTCACGGCGCTGAGTGTCGGTCCAGAGGCTGTTACCACCGTCGATGATGATGTCGCCCTGCTCGAGCAGAGGAATGAGTTGCTCAATGACGGCATCCACGGGGGCGCCGGCCTTCACCATGATCATCGCCTTGCGGGGACGAGCCAGGGATCCGACGAATTCCTCAAGGGTCTTGGTCGGGATGATGTTCTTACCCTTGGCGCGACTCTCTGCAAACTTCTCGGTCACAGCCGCAGTGCGGTTGTAAACGCTGACGGAGAAGCCTTTGCTCTCCATGTTGAGGACGAGGTTCTCGCCCATGACGGCGAGGCCGATCAGTCCGATGTCGCTCTGGTTCGTGCTGTTAGTGGTGCTCATAGTTTTTTGGAAATTCAGGTTGTCCGAAAGAGTGAGAAACCCTATCTCCCATGCAGGCTGGTTGGCAACCGCGTTCTGGCCTCCTTTCTTTTACCATCACCGTCGATGAATCTACCCAACCGCCTGACTCTCGGTCGCCTGATCCTGACCGTATTCTTCGTCGCCTTCCTTTCGACCGAAACACACTGGGGCGATGTCGTGGCGCTACTACTCTTCATTATCGCTTCACTGACTGACTGGCTTGACGGATACTTGGCTAGAAAGTTCAACCAGATCACGAATTTCGGGAAGCTCATGGATCCACTGGCCGACAAGGTCCTCGTCGCCTCGGCTCTGATCTGTCTCATCCCACTGGGCGCTCTGCCCGCGTGGGCAGTGATCGTGATTATCACCCGCGAATTCCTGATCACCGGTCTTCGCCAACTCGCGGCAGGCCAAGGCCAGATTCTTCCTGCGGATCCCCTCGGCAAGCACAAAACCGCCTGGCAGCTCATCACGATCCTTTTCTTCCTCATCCTTCTGGCAGCCGGGGATCTCTTCGGTGATGAGTCGCGCTGGCTGAAGTTTCTTTGGGTCCAAGTGGGACCAGTCCTCATCGGGATCACCATCCTCCTGACGATTTATTCGGGACTCGCCTACCTCTGGAAGAATCGGAG
>CAIKYN010000097.1 GCA_903831635.1 uncultured Spartobacteria bacterium | reverse complement strand
GCTGATCTTGCGATCGAGAACGAGCTCCATGTTGCCGGTACCCTTGAACTCCTGGAAGATGAGGTCGTCCATGCGGCTATTGGTCTCGATCAGGGCGGTCGCCATGATGGTGAGTGAGCCGGCCTCCTCGGTGTTGCGGGCGGCGGCAAAGAGCTTGCGGGGGATTTCCATGGCGCGGGCATCCATACCGCCGCTCATGGTGCGGCCGCCTCCGCCCTGGGCGTTGTTGAACGCACGGCCGATACGGGTGAGAGAGTCCATGAGGACGAAGACGTCCTTCCCCTGCTCGACAAGACGCTTGGCGCGGTCGATGGCGATCTGGGCGATACGGGTGTGGCTGCGGAGATCACTGTCGTTGGAACTGGCGTAGAGTTCGGCCTGAGGAACGGTACGACGAATCTCGGTGACCTCCTCGGGACGCTCATCGACCAGAAGGATGATGAGCTTCATCTCGGGGTGGTTCTTCACCACGGCGTCGGCGATGTGCTGGAGAAGTGTGGTCTTGCCGGTGCGTGGCGGAGCCACGATTAGTCCGCGCTGGCCCTTGCCCACGGGAGTCATGAGGTCGATCACGCGGGTGGTGAAGCGCTCGGGTGTGGTCTCGAGCTTGATGCGCTTGTTAGGACTGATCGTGGTGAGTTCCTCGAAGAGGGGGATGTTCACGAACTTGGCCGGATCCGCACCCTCGATCTCGGTGGCACGGAAGAGCTGGATGCCACGGGGGCCACGACGTGTCTCGCCCTTGATGAGGACGCCGTCGCGCAGGTTGTGTTCACGGATCACCTCGGGGGTGATGAAGATGTCGTTCTGAGTGGCGGAGTAGGCGCGCTTCGCCTCTCGGAGGAAACCAAACCCCTTGCCGGAGACTTCAACAATTCCCTCGGCGTAGGTCGGCTCGGGCGGAGGTCCATCCTGGGGTACGGCACCGGGAGATCCGGGAAGCGGCTCGGCAAATTCATCGGGACCCGGGCCATGTTCTCCCTGGCCACCCTGATCATTCGGGCCGCGGTCGCCACGGTTGTCCTGACGATTGTTGCGGAAGGGACGGCGCCCACGGGGATTGCGGCCTCCCCCACCAGCGCCACCACCTCCACCCCGACGATTTCCGTATCTGCGGCCACCTCCTTGCTGTCCAGCCTGCTGACCTCCCTCGGAACCGCCGGCTTGGCTGGCGGGTGCGTCGGACGGAGGCTGCTGTGCAGGCGCCTGATCGGCGGATTGGGCGGGAGAAGGGGCTGGAGGCTGGGGCTGTTGATCGTCGCTCATGATAAAAAGGTTTTTAGGCTGAAGGCTTCTAGACTGTTAGGTCAGAGGTGATTTTTTGAAGGGGGGAAAACTCGGGCGTTTGAAGCTCTCGATGATTGGCTCTCTGTGTTTGGGAATGGGGAAAACTGGGCATCACTCCTGTCCGGGAGCGGGTGACCTGTGACGATCTGGAGCGCCGTTTTCTGAAACTACGGCTTTCCGTCGGACCGATGACCTATTCCGTGTTGGAATGAATAATCTGCTGAAATGCAATTGGGTTGGTACGGATCTCTAAAACCAAACAACCGGGGTTACTTCAACTCACCGGCAACCGTGTGGGGAGAGATCCAAAAAGACCGAAACTTGAGCAAATCAAACCATACACCCGATTGAAGTCAATCGGTTTTTACAAATAAGGGTTAAAAGCATGAAATCAAAAGTCCGACGTGTTGCCGGAAACTCTCTCTACCGCTTTAACCCAGATTTTTCAATAGAATCAGGGAAACAGTGTAATTCTTGTACACCATGTTGGTGAAGGGTCTCCAGCGAGAGGGAGCAGTAATAATATGGAACTCAGGAACTCAGGAAAGGAGGTGATGAAAGAGTCTAGTTTCTCCCCGTTCGTATCTGTCGGGATGCCAATACAACTGGATCGCAGTCAGTCTTTTGTTTCCCATATTTTCCCAAGTTCCTGAGTTCCTGAGTTCCATATTAATTCATTTGGCATCTGCCATTGAAAATGATCATCCCCTCGTCAGGGTGCAGGCATCAAACTTCTATTGCAATTTTTTGGTTTAACCGCTCCTCCAAAGCTACCTTAAAACTCCCTCTCTGAGCCGATCTCCATGAGATAAAGGTTCTTTCCCGCCTTCTCAAAGGATTCCTTGGCGGCCGCATGATCGATGGCAATCAGAGGAAAGGTATCGTAATGCACCCCGATGATTTCCGTGCATCCGAGCCACTCTGCAGCGGTCACGGCATCCTTCACCCCCATGGTGAAGTTATCGCCAATGCAGAGGAGGGCGAACTTCAAAGGGCCTGACTGGCCGATCTGCTCGATGTCGCGGGTAAGCGCGGTGTCACCGCTGCAGTAGAAGGCCCCCTCCGGAGTCTCGACACGGAATCCCCCCGCCTGACCACCATAAGTACCATCCGGCATGCTGCTGGAATGAAACGCCGGCGTGAAGGTGACGCGACCGAAGTCGAAATTCCAAGAACCGCCGGAGTTCATCGGGTGGATCTTTTCGATCCCCTTGCCACCGAACCATTGAAGAACTTCGTAGTTGCCGATGAGTGTCGCATCACTCAGGCGTGCGATCGCCTCGACATCGGCTACATGGTCGAAATGGCCGTGGGTGATCAGGATATAATCGGGTCGGAGATTCGCGTAGTCGATCGAAGCGGCCAGTGGGTTCGGCGTGATGAAGGGATCGAAAAGGAGCGTCTTGCCCGAGACTTCGACGGAAAAACAGGAGTGGCCGTAATATGTAACCTTCATGGTTTTCATCATCATCGGTTCCTCTTTCCTAGGGAAGCGCTGATTTAATCGCATAGAGGCCGTTGCGGGAAGAATGGGCCGCGGGTAAGGCGGCTTCGCGGGAGCATCCCCTCTGCGGGCTGTAACCGCGAAGCCAACACAGCCCCCGGCCTATTATCTCCGCAACCCGCAGGGCTGACACCATTTGTCGATTTTTGTGGCGTTGCTTGCTCGGGCGAGACCACTGCGGGTATCGCCCAGCGCTCGCGCCTTCAAAAATCAGCAACTGGTCTTCAGCGGCCATCATGGGATTAGATCAACGGTTCCCTATCCAAGCGGGAATGATTCACACCGCCTCATGTTTCTGGTTTCTTGCTTCTTGCTTCTGAAATCTTGCAAGGAGGCCCTCCTAGTCTCAGGGTGTGAGCATCACCATGACGCTCGATCCTGAGAAAAAAATCGCGGGACTTCTGGTTCCCCTCTTCGCCTTGCGCGGCAGGCACGATCTGGGCGTCGGGGATACGGAGGCCCTCATCGAAGTGATCGAGTGGGCCGCGGGGAATAATTTCCGCGCCCTGCAGATCCTGCCGGTCAATGAAACCGGCGGCGACAACAGCCCCTACAATGTCCTGAGCGCCTTCGCACTCGATCCCTTAACGATCACGACCCATCCCTCGAGGCTTCCGGAATTGACGCCGGGAGACTACCGCCAGATCACGGAACGCCATGACCTGACAACGCTTCGTTCCGGCCCTGTGGATTACACCGGTGTCAAGGCACTCAAGAGGGAACTTCTCGAGGCCGCCTGGAGGCGCTTTCGCAAAGGCGACGGACGTAGCGGGCGCTCGAAGATCTTCGCTCGTTTCCTGGATCAGCATTCCGCATGGCTTCCAGATTACACGCTCTACCGCGTGCTTCTGGAGGTCAATCACCACGTGGAAGATACCTCGAGCTGGCCCTTGACCCAGCGGAATGCGAAGGGGGCCCGTGTCTGGCTTGCCTCACTTTCCGAGCAGGAGCATGCGGACGTGGAGGAGCGGCGTCTCTTCTTTGCCTTTGTGCAGTGGATTGCCTTCTCCCAATGGGCCACGGTCGCCGATCTGGCGGAGACCATGGGGGTCGCCCTGATCGGCGATGTACCGGTCGGCGTGGCGGCGGGAGGAGCCGATGTCTTTGCCTCGCCGGAGGAATTCGACCCGACGCGCTCCTGCGGTGCTCCCCCGGAGCATGTCTTCAAGAGTGATCCCTTCACCGAACAGTGGGGACAGAACTGGGGCTTCCCCCTCTACCGCTGGGAAGTGATGGCCCGTCATAACTTCCTCTGGTGGCGCCGACGCCTGCGACTCCTCCGGTCGGTGTTTCATCTGCTGCGCGTGGACCATGCACTCGGATTCTTCCGCATCTACAGCTTCCCGTGGGCACCTCAGCGCAATGCGGAATTCACCGGCATCTCCGCAGAGGAGGCACGCGCCAAGACGGGTGGACCGCTGCCGGGATTCATTGACTGCGATGACAGCACCCCTGAGAACCGCGATCACAACGAACGCCACGGAGAGGTGCTGCTGGGCATCCTGAACGAGGAACTCGGTGATCATCGTCTGATCGCCGAAGATCTCGGGGAGGTGGCGCCGTATGTCCGCCCGGTCATGGCACGGATGGGTCTCCCCGGATTCAAGATCCCGATGTGGGAACGAAATCCCGACGGCACCATGAAGAGTGGGGAGAGCTATGACCGCATCTCTGTCGCCACCTACGCCACCCACGACCACGCGCCCGTCATCACCCAGTGGGAGGAATGGCAGGCAGGCGTCACCCATGGCGGGGAAGAGGAGGCTGGTTGCCGCAGGATTCTCGGGGAACTTCTTCGCTTCTCAGGGCATCCTGAGATTGATGCGATGACCCCATTTGCCGGAAGGGTTCATGAGGTGCTTCTGGAAGGCCTTCTCACCTGCAATTCCTGGATTGCGATCCCCATGATCACGGACCTCTTCGGAACGAGCCAGCGCTTCAACGTGCCGGGAGCCGTCGGTTCCGCGAACTGGACGGCACGCATTGCAGAACCCGTCTCCGAGTGGAATACCTGCCATGCCGAGTTACTGGCTTGGTGGCGTTCGGCGGTACTCAGGTCTGGTAGGTGTTAATCGGCCAGGAAGGCCCTTCCCTTTTGGTTTTACTTCTTGCCATCAGAGAATTTTCTCTGTAGGACATTTTATTCTTCTCTGGCCCCCGATAGAGAAAACTCCACTCCAACCGACGCCTTTTTTCCTTTCTTATCATGGCCAACCTCACCAAACGCGATCTCGTCATTGCCATCAGCAACGAAACAGGTCTCATTCAGAGCGATGTCTTCAATGTCATCCAGAAGACTCTCGACCATATCACGGATGCATTGGCCAAAGGTGATGGTGTCGAGTTGAGGAATTTCGGCGTGTTCGAGGTGCGACTCACCCGTTCCCGTGTCGGACGTAATCCGAACCAGCCCGATGTCGATGTGCCGATCCCGTCGCGCGCAACCGTGAAGTTCAAGTCTGGAAAAATCATGCGTCAGCGCGTGTTGCTTCGCACGGAAGAGCTCAAGAACCAGCCCGATCAGAAGGGGAACGCCTCGGCTTAATCCCCTTCCCCTGGGCATGGCCTGAGCCATCCCTGTTCCCCTCCCCCCACCAGATTTCTGCCGGTGTCTGAATCTCCAAGGATCCGCCTCAAGGGCGTCACGCAGAACAATCTCAAGGGCATCGACCTCGACCTTCCCACAGGGTCACTCATTGTCGTCACGGGCCCAAGCGGTTCAGGTAAGTCGAGCCTCGCCTTCGACACCATCTATGCGGAAGGACAGCGGCGCTATGTCGAGACCTTCAGCCCCTACACGCGGCAGTTCCTCGACCGCATGGACAAGCCGCGCGCCATCTCCATCGAGGGGATACCGCCCGCGATCGCCATCGAGCAGAGCAACAGCGTCAAGACCACCCGCTCGACGGTCGGCACGATCACCGAGATCAACGACTACCTGAAGCTGCTGATGGCGCGGGCCGCCACGGCTTCATGCCCCGGATGTGGACGCGCGGTGACTCCAGAGTCACCCGAGTCGGTCACAACCTCCCTCCTGAGCTCCTTGTCGGGAAGACGGATGCTGATCACCTTCCCCGTCACCACGCGCTCGGAGACTTCGGAGGAAGAGACCGCTCCCATCCCCCGCACACCTGCAGATTTCTTCACTTTCCTCCAGGAGCAGGGTTATCTCCGCATCTGGATCGATGGAACCATCCATCGCACGGATGAACCGACCTCGCTCACACGCCTTCCAGCCGTTGTGCAGGTGATCCAGGATCGACTCGCGATCACCAAGGAGGAGCGTGGACGCCTCACCGAGGCGATCGAGACCGCCCTGCGACTGGGCAAGGATCGGGTCACCCTGATTGATCCGGATACCGGCGAGAAGTTCCCCCACTCATCGGGTTGGCACTGCGCCCATTGCGATCTCGATATCCGGCCTCCGGTTGCAGGTCTCTTCAGTTTCAATAATCCTCTCGGCGCCTGCCCCGACTGTCGGGGATTCGGCCGCGTGATCGGCATCGATTACGATCGGGTCATGCCGGATCGATCCCTGAGCATCGCCGGCGGCGTGGTGAAACCGTTCCAGAGCGGTCAGTCTCGCGAGTGCCAGCGTGACCTGCTGCGGGCCTGTGCCACCGCTGACATCGATGTGCATCTTCCCTTCGAGGAGCTGCCCGAGTCCGACCAACGTTTCGTGATCGCTGGGGAGAAAGGAGCCGATCTGACCAGCGAGGAGCTCTGGCAGAACAACCAGTGGTATGGAATCGATGGGTTCTTCAAGTGGATGGAAAAGCGGACCTACAAGATGCATATCCGCGTCTTCCTCAGCCGCTATCGTGCCTACAAGCCCTGCACGACCTGCAATGGAGGACGCTTCCAGCCAGAGACCCTGAACTTCCGACTCCCCCTACCGGGGAAGCCGATGACCCTGCCCGAGATCGCCGCCACCCCGGTCTCCAAGCTCTCTCCTCTGCTCAGGGAGCTTCCGATTCCCACGGGCGATGCCGCAGCAACCATGCTCCTGGATCAGATCGTTTCAAGACTCGGCTATCTGGAGTCCGTGGGGCTTGGTTACCTCACGCTCGACCGCGCCACGAAGACACTCTCGGGCGGTGAGATTGAGCGAGTGAACCTGACCACCTGCCTCGGCGCCTCTCTCGTCAACACGCTCTTCGTCATGGACGAACCGAGTGTCGGCCTGCATCCGCGTGATGTCGGCAAGCTCCTCGAGATCATGCGGGCCCTCCGGGACAAGGGGAACACTCTTCTTGTGGTGGAGCATGAAGAGGCCGTCATTCGCTCGGCAGATCATATCGTCGACCTCGGTCCCGGACGCGGACAGGAGGGGGGCGCCCTGATGTTCTCCGGCCCTCTCTGCGAACTTGCCTCCTCCAAGACATCGCTCACCGCCGCCTACTTGCGCGGGGACAAAGTCATCGGCGTTCCAAAGAAGCGTAAGAAACCGAAGCAGTGGATCGAGATCAAAGGGATCCGCCACCACAACATCGATAAACTTGATGTGAAGTTCCCGCTGGGAGTCTTCTGCTGTGTCTCGGGTGTCTCCGGCTCGGGAAAAAGCTCGCTGGTCCGCGATGTCCTC
>CAIKYN010000096.1 GCA_903831635.1 uncultured Spartobacteria bacterium | reverse complement strand
TTAAAAACTGGGCAATTTAATAGTTCCTGCTTGAAGAGTTAGTGGGAGTGCCGATTCGTAACTTCATCTACATATTTTACTTGTTCGGCTTCTTTTTAGAAAAGAAAGGCTGCCATTTTGTGCCGTGCTTAGGGGCTACAAATCTATCAGGCTCTACGGTATGCTTTTCAATGATGACACAGAACGGGTAAAAATGGATCGAATGAATAGATTTCTGAAACTCATTTAGTTCGCCCGTGCCATTCAACTCATCAACAAGACTAGTTGCATAGGCAGCAAAATCATTTAATCCTCCATGAACATCCTCACAGAGATAAACACCACCGCACCGCAAGTGTGGAAGCATCTCTTCAAGAGTTATTCTTTGTTGCTCAGGAGTATGACCGCCATCATCTATCAAGATATCGATTGGAGGGGTATTTTCTCTAAGTTTTTTCCAGAATTCTCTATCAGATTGGTCGCCAATGTAAACTGTTGTATATTCATTTTCGTATGTACTACAAGCATTCTCAATATCTACGCCGTAAATATGACATTGATTTCCAAAGTATGAGCGCCACATGCCGAGGCTTCCGCCACTGTAAATACCGATTTCCAACACGTTGACTCCTCTGTTTACAAATTTTGAGAAATGGCGTTGATAAACTTCAAAATAATGTCGCCACTTCCATATTCCATGGCCTTCGGTATTATTCTCAAAGTAATCTTTAAGTGGATTTGCTGGAGGGCGTTCTGCAAAAGTCGAACTTGCTCCATGATCACAATACTTCAAAACAAACCGTGTGGCCTTGAGGCGGTACGAGAGATTGATTAATAGTTTATAAAAGAGCTTGGGGGAAGAAATTGCCGATAAAGCAAGGTTTTTTGTTTTTTGGAAATGGTTCTTAGTTTTAAAAAAAAATCGTTTCATAGCAATTTCTATTTTATTTTCCAATATATGTTAGAACGACACGTCATTGTATTGAGATTAGCGGATGGTTTTTTATTAACGAAATTTTCTTGAAGCACTCAGCGTTACAGAAAGAATCTATGAGTAGAAAATTAGGGTTAAAAGAAAAAATAATTTTTGAAAGTTGAACATGATAAAAAAGACTGTAAAATACGAATCAGTTTCTTAAATTTATACTTCGCTGGTTTTTAGATATTGGGGGTATAGCTCAGTTGGTAGAGCGCTTCGTTCGCAATGAAGAGGCCAGGGGTTCGACTCCCCTTACCTCCACCACTCTTTAGATAGTCGGCTTGCGTGATTCCCAGAGATTGCAGGGAAGTGAGTTAGAGGAGTTCAACTCTTCTTATGCTTGATCAGCGGCGGAAAGCACCGCCGCCACCCCTGAATCCTCCTCCGCCTCCAAAGGAGTGATTGCCGCCACCGAAGCCTGAATCACGAAAGGATCCTGCATTGCGGGCGAAGCGTTGATTATCGAGATCATGCCCGACGTCGCTGTGGGAGAAGGAGTTGTCAGCATTCTTCCAGCCTGAGTTGTCGTGCTGCTGCCAAGCCCCGTTCGAGGAGCTGCGATAGGCATTCCCATCACGCCCGGCGAAGACGTCGTTGTCTCCGAGGTGTGAGGAGTCATGTGCTAGGGAATCGCGGGACAGATCCCCGTTGTCAGTTGCCCGTTGCGCGTCGGCGGCGTCGTTATGGAGGTTCTGAGATGCCTGCGGATGAGCGGCCTTAAAGTTCTGCTCGGCGCGGTTCATGTCGCTTGCCGCCTGCGGGTGGTTCTTGTCAAAGTTCTGCCGATCCTGCTGAAGTTGCTGGCGGTTCACATTGGATAGGTTGTTGTTGCCCCAGCGGTTGTAGACATTGTTTTGAACGGCGTTCACATTGTTCCAATTCTGGTTGAAGTTATAGGTATTGCCACCCCATCCGCCACCCCAGGCCCCCCATGATGGAGAACACCCCCATCCATGATCGGCCAGCATTCCAAAGGCAAAGCCGGTTGCCAGTCCGCAGGCCAGTCCCGTGCCGAAGCCGTAGGTCAGGGGTGGTGCAATCCAGGCCGAACCGATATAGGGGACATAGCTGTAGCCCGTACCGAAGACAACCACCCCCTCCGGAGAGAGGCAGGTTCCATAATAACCGGGTGTGTAACCCACATTCACATACTCGGGACTCGATCCGTAGACGTAGACATTGGTGGCGTAATAGATCGGGCAACTCGGGGGGATGGCGTAGATCGCTTCCGGTACCTTTTCGGCAACGCTCCACGGCCCCGAGGGGGAGGATGCCTTGAACCAGACGCCGTTAATCACGGCATAGTAGCGTGAGGAAGAGACTCTTACAACCGGGGTGGCGGTGTTGACCGCGTAGGAGAGGTCTGTGCCTGAGATCTTGGAGAACAGCGGCTCGCCATCATAGCTGACGATGCCCGGTGACGAGCGGGCGATCCGGGCTGTCTGCGGCACGGAAGCTGAGATGATCGCCTCCCTTGATTGACTGGTCCCTGCAACCGAAGCGAGTACTGTTCCGGCGGGGGCATTCTCGGGGATATTCGAAAAATCAGCCGGCAGTTGATTGGCCGGGACATATTGCCATGCTCCCGTGAGATTCTGTGTCGAAAACCAGCGACCCGAGATCACGAGATAATAGGTCTGCTTGGCCACATCCATGAAAAGCGAGGAACTGGTGTTTGCGGCATGGAGGAGCTGTGTGCCGCTGACGGGCTGAAAGTCGGGGGCTCCTTGGGTGACGATGAGTTCGGCTGGGACGGTGCTGACGTATACCGTGGGTGTGGCGGAGGGGGGTGTCCCCTGCTGGGGATCATAAAGCTGCACGTTGCCAGCCGAGGTCGCTTGCTGAAGCAGCGGTGTCAGGGAATCGGGAGGAGTGGCCGCTGGGATCCAACTGCCGGAGATCTGGGTGGACTGGACCCACCCTCCGTTGATCCGGAGATAGAATATGCCGCTCGATTGATCGAGGGCGATGAGGGCCTGCGTGTTGATCACGTGCAGCAGGGAGGATCCGGGAACAGGGCGCAGTGCAGGTTGGCCGTCCACCAAGACAAGAATGGCAGGGGTTTGGCTAAGGATGATCCTAGGAACGGGATTCTGCACCGCCACGGCCATAGGTTTCTTGGACTCTGCTTGAGTCACGGCAAGATTAGCCTGAATGGCCTGCAGCGAGACGCTTGCTCCCCAGAGTTGTGCTTGCGCGGCGACTGCCTGGGCATAGTTCATGGCCTGATCGGGTATGGACGGGAAGGTAGCCTTCACGACGGAGACCTCGTTCAGTGCGACGGTCATACCGTCGGGGTTGGAAGAGGTGATGGCGGTGAGCTTCACCGTTCCGAATGCGGGCGCTGTAGCTCCTTGGGGAGTCGCGGAGACAGCCATCCGGAAAGCAAGGACACCGTTTGCCAGAGACGTTGCCTGGGGCTGGTAGGCAGTGTAGGCGGTTCCGTTATTGGTGAAACTCCTGGGCCAGCCTTGAGAGGGATTGGCGGTCTGCTGGGCAGAGACGCAGGTCGTAAATAACGCCACGAACAATGCGAGAACAAGGGTAAGACGAAAAAGGATGTTCATTCAAAGGACTCTAAAAGAGTCATGCTTAGTGTCAAACAGCCCTTCATCCGCCACGAATCAGGAAGAGAAGAAATAAAGGAAGAAACTGCATTCCTGCGTTTACTGACGGGCTTTGCGAACTTCCTCTTTCTCCCTCCTGTAGGCATCATGCGTCATGATCGCAAGTTTATGTCGCATCGTGTCGTAGATCGCAAAGATGACTCCATCAGGGGTGCGCCAGACACCATTGATCGAAAAGCGTGGAGAGGGAATCCAGTCGGGGCTTCCTCCCTCACTCCTGAGAAGGGATTGGATCCGATCAGCGGGGAGTTCCATAGGAAGACCTAATTCCTCGTTCTCGGAAAAGATGCTTAGAACATCGCATTTCCCTTTGTAAAAATGAGCAATCGTACAGATTCCATCCTTCCTGAAGCAGAGCAAGCCACTCTCCTTCAGGGCATCCCGCTCCGGTTTTCCATAACGAGCCATACATTGTTCCTTACTGGCTCCGATCTCGGCATGAAGCAGGGATCCGATGAGACTGAAAATAAGAATCAAGGGCAGCAACCTCATGGAGGGAGATCATGGACGGAAAATCGCGTGATTTGCACTTGCAAAAGATTCACCGGAAACCGATCAACGCGTTATGGAATTCACTAATGCATCCGTTCACGCCAAGGCCAATGTCTACTTCGAGGGGCAGGTCATCTCTCACACCATCATCACCAAAGAAGGTGAGCACAAGACTGTCGGAGTCATCCTTCCCGGTTCCTTTCATTTTGGAACTGGCAAGGCCGAGCGCATGGAGATTGTCGAGGGAGCGTGCGAGGTTGTTCTCGATGGCTCCCAAAAAAACGATACTCATACTGCGGGGCAGGCCTTTGAGGTGCCTGCAAACTCCGGCTTCACCATCACGGTGAAGGGAGACCCCTGCCATTACATCTGCTCGTTTCTCGAAGCCTAGGACTTCGAAGGCTATTGCCGATTTTTGATGATTAAAAAATCTGACACGGACCGCTATGACCGGGCTTATTTCGATCGGTGGTATCGTGATCCGAAGACTCGGGTAAAATCACAATCAGGCATTCGTAGAAAGGCCGCTCTGGCGCTCTCCTTGGCGGAGTACTATCTGGAGCGTCCGGTCCGTACGGTTCTCGATGTCGGTTGCGGGGAGGGGAACTGGCTCCCTGCCGTGATCTCGCTACGACCAAAGATCCGCTACACAGGAGTTGATGCGAGCACGTATGCTGTCGATCGATTCGGTAAAAAGCGAAATATTCGCCTTGGCAGCTTCGCCACCCTTGACGAAATCGGACTCAAGGAGGATTACGATCTGATTGTCTGCAGCGACACGCTCTTCTACCTCCCCTTGACTGAACTCGAGCAAGGGATCGCCTCCCTCGCCCATCGCGCAGCCGGTGTCGCGTTCCTGGAGCTCTACACAGGAGATGATTCCCTGGTCGGTGACTTTCCCAACGAAGGACTCCAATCCGCTTCCTTTTACAGGAAGATGCTCACGCGGCACGGCTTCCTCTCCGTTGGTTCCCACTGCTACCTCGGCCCCGACATGGCGGAACGGGCTATGCAGATGGAGCATCTCTGATAATCCCCCGTAGCCGTAATTGATGCGAAGGAAGGCTTGGCGTTCATAGAGTCTTTTCCTGAGTTCCTGAGTTCCATATTTCATCTTCTGCATTAGGTTCGCTTTATGAAGATCGCCCGCATTCTCCTCCCAGACGGCATCATTCGTTATGCCCGACCTCTCGATGAGCGGGGTACCTCGATGGAGATCCTCTCCGGCGACCCGTTTCAGGGAGTTCACGCCACAGGGACAAGGATCTCGGAATTTACCCTGCTTGCACCAATGGTTCCAGCCGCCATCCTCTGCATCGGCCTGAACTACCGGAAGCACGCCGAGGAGATGAATGCCAAGATCCCGAAATTTCCGATTCTATTTCTCAAGAATCCCTCCGCACTCCTTGATCCCGGGGCCGCAATCAGAATCCCGAGGAAATTAGTTTCCACCCAAGTCGATTTCGAGGGGGAGCTGGCCATCATCATTGGTAAGTCCTGCCACAACGCTACCAGAGAAAATGCCCTTGATCATGTCCTCGGATATACCGTGGCCAACGATGTCAGCGCGCGGGACTGGCAGAAGGACTGGGGAGGTTCCCAGTGGTGCCGTGGTAAATCCTTCGATACCTTTGCCCCCATTGGGCCGTGGCTTGTCACCACCGATGATATTCCCGATCCGAACACCCTCCGTATCACGACGCAGGTGAATGGCGAGACCCTTCAGGATTCCAACACGGGTGATATGATCTTCGATGTGCCTACCCTCATCGAGTTTCTGAGTGGTGACACCACGCTTCCTGTCGGTACGGTGATTCTTACCGGAACTCCCTCGGGAGTCGGCGTCGGACGAACTCCTCAGCGATGGTTGCAGCCTGGAGATCGCGTCGATGTAGAAATCGAGGGAATCGGAACGCTTTCCAATCCGGTTGTCTAAGTATTCAATCGCATCCCCCTTGCGTCACCAGTTTGTTATGGTACTTGTTATGGTATGGCTACCATGACTCATCGGGCTACGTTCGCGTTGGATTCCTGCGCAATCTCCCGCCTTAAGAAACTCTCCACGATCTGGCAAACCTCCCAAGCTGAAGTGATCCGAAGAAGTCTGGAAATTGCAGAGCAGTCGAATTCAGTAAGCAACGAAATCGAGAATCGATTGAAAGCATTCGATCAACTCAGAACGCGACTTAAAAAACGCAAAATCAATGTGGAAACGTGGATTCAAACTGCTCGTGAATCACGTCGCTAAAAGAGTATGGAAACAGCCATTCACCTTGATACGAACTGCCTGATCCGCTTTGCCGGGGGGACTTCTGAAAAATTGTCAGCTGCCGTTCTGGGATGGATTAATCAAGGCGTTTCAGTACAGGTCAGTGCCATGGCTTGGGCGGAATTCCGATGCGGTCCATTGACTGATGATGATTGCATCCTGGTTTTAGAGATTCTCGAAGGAGTTGTTCCCATCAATCGAGAGATCTCTGATGAAGCCTCACACCTTTTCAATGCTACGGGACGTCGATCCCGATCCTTGGCTGATTGTCTCATTGCGGCAACGGCCATCAGAAACGGGGCTCATCTTTTCACAGAGAATCGGAAAGATTTTAAACCATTCCTTGCTCACGGACTTCAACTCGCTTGAGCATGGGCAGCTCCCCTCTCTCCCTTGAAGAACGACTGGCTTCTTGGGGCCAAAAAATAAGCCCCGGGATCTTTCCACTGATACCGGGGAAGTTTTTCTCCGAGATTCTCGCGGGTGTTTCCTTGGCGGCGATGAATATCCCTCAGGCGATGGGCTATGCCCGGATCGCTGGAACACCTGTCATTACCGGACTCTACACGCTTCTTTTTCCCGTTATTGCTTTCGCGCTTATGGGGGGCGCCCGCTCCCTCTTTGTTGCTGCCGATTCGGCAACGGCCGTCATCCTGTCGACAGGAATCTCCCCGATGGCTCACCCGGGGACGGCCGTCTTCCTGACCCACGCTTCCGTGGTTGCGCTTATCACCGGCGGGTTGCTCCTCCTTGCCAGAGTCTTTCGCCTTGGTTTTCTGGCCGACTTTCTCTCCCGCACGGTCCTTATCGGATTCCTGACAGGGGTGGGATTTCAGGTGGGCATTGCAGTGCTTGGGCAGATGATTGGGATCCCAACTCCCTCGAGTATGCCGCTGGAGCAACTCCACACGATCTTCACCCATCTTCAGCAACTCCATGCGCCGACCCTCGGCATTTCATGTGTTGTGTTGGCTCTGATTCTTGGCACACGTCGCTTGGCTCCGAAAGTACCGGGAGCCCTGATTGCTGTGCTCGGCACTATTCTCGGCAGCTATTTGCTCGATTTTCAACATGCCGGAGTCCGACTCATTGGTCCTGTGGAGGGGGGATTCCCTCCGTTAGCCCTACCGCTGATTTCGTGGTCAGACATGAAGGCCCTGCTTCCGATTGCAGGTGCCTGTTTCGTCATGATCATCACCCAGAGTTCGGCAACGGCGCGAGCCTTCGGAATCAAGCATCACACCATTCCTGATGAGAACCGGGATCTCCTGGGACTCGGAGTGGCAAATGTCATGGCAGGACTCTCCGGAACCTTTGTGGTCAATGGCAGTCCCACCCAGACCGCCATGCTGGAATCATGCGGGGGGCGAAGCCAACTCGCAAATCTGGCTACCGCTGCAACCGTGGGACTTGTTCTGATCATGCTGACTGCTCCCCTTAAGTTTCTGCCGATCTGCGTTCTCGGAGCGATTGTCTTCATTGTTGCGATTGGAATGATCGATTATGGCGGTTTCCGGAATCTCTGGACCTGTAGTGGCAAAGAATTCCATGTGGCTTTGCTGACAGCACTCTCCGTGGTCTGTCTCGGAGTCGAATACGGCATCTGCATCGCGATCGTTATTTCCCTCTTGGACCATGTCCGCAGGGGCTACCAACCCCGCACGGCCGTCGTGGTCCGTGATCCCGAGATCCACTGGCGCATGGAGAAGCCCGAGCCAGGAGTCTTTGTGGAACCGGGAGTGATCCTCTACTGGTTCGGCACCGACCTTTACTACGCCAATGCCCCCCATTTCTGTCAGGAGATCCGGCATCTTGTCGTCCATTCCCCCGGCGTCAAAGTCATCATTGTCGACTGCGGTCCCATCACCTCGATGGACTTCACGGCGGGACGAGCCATCTTGGAACTCCACTCGGATCTCAATGAAAAAGGAGTTACCCTAGCGTTGGCACGCGTTACGGTTGGCCTGCGTAAGGATCTCGATCGACAGTGCCTGACCAGTGTTATCGGCGAACGAAATATCTTCATCTCCCGCAAGCAGTCACTGGCTGCATTCCGTGATCCCTCCTACACACCGCCCTCCCACAAGCAGCTATCATGAAGAAAAAACTCTCTCCGCACTGGAAAAAAGATTCGGACAAGCACGACTATTCAGCTGCCGCAAACTTCCTGACTCTCCTGATGGAGCCGGATCGGGCGAAAGAAATTGCCGCGCGATTCAAGAAGACGCCGGTTTCCACCTTCCTGGTCAAGGACCTCCTGAGGGCTAGTCGACTACCACTCCTTCCGACGGACAACTTCCATGTCAAAAAAGACCTCAGGAAAGTCAAGGAGGGGAGCCTTCTTTCCCCTGTTTTGCTTGTTCGTGGTGAGATCGAGGTGGATCGCCCTCTCATTATTGCCGACGGATATCATCGCGTCTGTGCAAGCTACTATCTCGATGAGAATGCGGAGATCCCTTGCCATCTGGTGACATTATAAATTGATCATCACTGCACCATAAGCCATCAAAATTAGAACTCTATGGAAGTCATCATCTCTCAGGATCCATGTTCCGCCTCCATTCTTGCGGCTAGACTCATCTCCAGGCTCATCAGGATAAAGCCCGATGCCGTGCTTGGCCTTGCCACCGGAAGCACCCCCTTGAACCTCTATAGGGAACTAATCCGAATGCATCGTGTCGAGGGGCTCGACTTTTCTCGGGTGCGTACCTTCAACCTCGACGAGTACATCGGCCTGCCTCCAGATCATCCCACATCCTACCATAGCTTCATGGAGGAGAACTTCTTCCTCGGAGTGAATATTCCCCACGGAAACATCCATTTACCTGATGGACTCGCTTCGGATGTGCCGTCGCATTGCGAAGCTTACGAGCAGGCGATTCGCGATGCGGGGGGAATTGATCTCCAGATCCTCGGAATCGGTTCGGATGGTCACATCGGTTTCAATGAGCCGGGTTCCTCGCTTGCATCACGCACCCGTATCAAGACCCTCACTCCCGGTACCCGTGAGGACAATGCCCGCTTCTTTGGAAAACCGGAAAATGTTCCCCATCATGTGATCACCATGGGAATCGGTACCATCATGGAGAGTCGTATCTTGGCACTGCTGGCGTTCGGAGAAGGAAAGGCCAAGGCTGTTGGAGAAGCCGTTGAGGGCGCAATCAGCGCAAGCAACCCCGCCACGGTCCTTCAGTTACACCCTAATGCCAAAATCTACCTCGATGAGTCAGCGGCAAGTAGCTTGGAGCGCATCGACTACTATAAGTGGGTTTTCCAAAATAAACCCGCATGGCAGGCCGATAGCTAAATTTACTCAAATAATCCCTCCATGACACTTAACGAACCGTTTTACTGATTTCTGAAACTCCTAGGAAGCGCCTGGCCCAGCGCTGGCCGAAGTGATGCTGGGATCCGATGGAGAGAATCATAGCTGTCAGTAGCGTGGAGATGCAGAGGACTCCATAAATCTTGAATGCTCGATCTGCATTTCTCGTCAGGGTGAAAAGAATGAAAAAGGCGATAAGTGACACTGCAAAACTCCAGACCCAGAGCATTCCGGTGCTCATGGTGATTCCTGGCTGATCAGCTAGTGCTGATACTGCGATGAATCCCGGCATGAGTAGGAGGATCAGGATCCCCAGAAGTAGGATGAGAGCAAAGCCGAGGAGATGTCCCATCGTCTCCGCAATCCGTTGAGTTATGTTTCTATTGCTGTTCAAGAATCACCCCCTAAATCCCATTCTGCGTTGTGAGGACACCGGTTCCACCGCTTCCGAGAAGATCTCGGCCAATGAGTAGTCCTCCTTTTGCGAGAGTTCCTTTCCGAGATGTAACGCCAAGCGTTGAGCCTGATCGGCAGTCAATCGCTCAAATCTGCGATTTGCTATCAGGCGTCCCGGCCTCAGTAGCGCCTGATCAATTTCAGCAATCGGACAATTGATGGAGCAGATAATCTGCAGGCTAAGGAAGTCTCCAAGCATTCCGTCCGTAAGGTTGAGAATAGCACTCACTTCGTCCCGATTGTCCGATCCGCGTGTCATCAGGGCTGCATCCGCATCCTCAAGAATCACGGCAAGCTGTTTATCTGCATGGGAGCTTCGCTCTTTGGCCCAGAACCCAATGAACTTTGGATTGGAAAGCATGTCCATGGATGATGGCGGGATAAAGTAGAAGCGGTGTGTTTCCATCAGTGACCCGATCAGATGCCTCAGATACGAGGTTTTCCCGGTTCCGGGCTTCCCCTCCAGGATGGATAATCCTTTTTTTCTCTCCGTCAGCTTTCCCTTGAATTCACTATGCCAGGCATCCATCCCTTCGGGATAGTGAAGGCTAAAAACCTCATTGCTTAATTTCGATTCCTGTTCCAAGGGAACTGTGTGTGATGAGATGTCGGAATCATCAAGCCTGATCAACTCGAAGCTACCTGCTTCGGGAGGCGTAGGTATGCTGTAGCGTTCGGAAAAAACTCTCGCCATTCTTTCAGCCTCATCTTCCGTTGAGGCATAGGTGACAATTCTTGGAACTGCCCGATCTCCGTAGAGAAATGATCT
>CAIKYN010000095.1 GCA_903831635.1 uncultured Spartobacteria bacterium | reverse complement strand
CCATGTCTTCGAGGTGCTGATCCCGACCGAGCGTGTTCAGGAGATCAAGCGCGGCAAGAAGACCGAGACCACGCGAAAGTTCTTCCCTGGTTATTTGATCGTCAATATGCACCTTCTCGATGAGAACAACGAACTCATCGACAAGACCTGGTACTTTATCAAGGACACCACGGGTGTCATCGGATTCGCTGGCACCAAGGACAAGCCTATCCCGATGCGTAAGAAGGAAGTCGACGGCATGCTCGCCCAGATGAAGGAGCGCGAGGACACCGTCACAGCCAAGATCATTTATGAGGTTGGCGACAAGGTGAAGGTGGCAGATGGTCCGTTTCAGAACCAGCAGGGCATTGTCGAAGAAGTCGACCCCGATCGTGGCAAACTCCGCGTCAGTGTCAGCATCTTCGGACGCGATACTCCCGTGGAACTGGAATACTGGCAGGTCGAAAAGGCCTAAATTTCTCGATATCTTTCTCAAACCCCGCTTCCGCAAGGATGCGGGGTTTTTTTATGTAAAAATGAGACTATGACTATTATTCAAAGAGCCCTCTTCATGAAAAAGCTAAGGCCTGGTTGGAGGGATTGCTAAACGGCGAAGAGGAGGTGGGGCTATGCCCAGTAGTCCTTTTTGCCTTTGTAAGAATTACCACGAATGCCCGGGTTTTTGAGGAGCCGATGACCATTGGAGAGGCCTGTGGTTATGTTCTCAGTTGGCTGAATCAAGCGATCACACGGTTGGTGAAAATGGATGAGTTCTCATGCATTGGGGCACTGGAATATCTCGAGAGGGCCGGCGCCGGTGCTAATCTGACCACCTATGCCAAATTGCAGCGACCGCAGCAGCGAACGAGACTATTATTCACTCCGCAGATGCGGATTTCTACCGATTCGTAGTCGATTGGCGGAATCCCCTGAATTAATCGATCGGATTGCGGTTGTGGTCTTACGGCCTAACAGACGTCGCTCTAAACCGCTATTTGGTCACTTAGGACTCAAGACATCGGCAAGCATCTTCTTGGCCAGAAGGAGGTCGCTGTAGGGAGTGCGTTTGCGTTGGTACTTGCGTTCCAGCACATCGATGAGTGACTCGACATCGGCGGCAGGCGGCTTGGTCTTCTTGTTATCGTAGTAGGTCCAGCGTTCCTCATCGGATCTCTTGGTCTGGAAGCGGAAGAGGCTTGCCTCTTTGATCACGCGGATCTCCCGCTTCACACCGTCTTCATCGCGCACCGTCCATTCATGGTTTCCTCTCATGGCTTGTGGTGATAGCTTCCCCTGCGTGCGCTCGCTCGGGAAGATCTTTCTCTACCTTCTGCTCGTCCTGATTGGCGGGGCTCTTGCTGCACCCATTGCATGGCATCTGATCCAGATGCTTCCGCCGGATCTGCTGGGGGGCTTGATCGGCAAGTTGCAAGGGATGCCCTTCCATCGCTATCTTTCACGTAGTCTGCAGGTCGCAGCTATTTTGCTACTCTTGCCGCTGCTTCGATCGCTCCGCGTTCGATCCCTTGGAGAATTGGGGTTGTATGGCAGTACTCGTCCCATGAGGGATCTTGGAATCGGAATTTTAGCGGGCCTATTCTGCATCATCCTGCTTGATACTGCATCATTGTGGTCCGGAGCCTTTACTCCATTTCCATGGTGGCGTTTGGCGTTGTTCGGCTCTTTTTTTCGGCTCCTTCTGACGGCGGTTGTTGTTGCCATCTTGGAAGAGTTTCTCTTCCGGGGCATCCTTCTCGGATTTTTTCGCCAAGTGACGACTCCAGCACTTGCTATCGTTCTCTCGGCCCTCATTTTTTCCGGGGTTCATTTTTTAAATCTTCCGGCGGCAGCATCCAGAGATACTTCACCTCTCTGGTTCTCGGGCCTTTCGGTTCTAGGATCTCTAGGAAGCTCATTCCCGCCCTGGCCTGTTCTCGGATGGGCGTTTGCGACTCTTTTCTCTGCTGGAATCATTCTAGGCTGGATGACGGTGCGAACCGGATCGCTCTTTGCCGCTATTGGACTTCACGGAAGCTGGATCCTCGGCCAGCAGGCGTTTAATCTATCGGCTTATTATCTGGTAAAGCCCCCCGGGACTCTTCTCCCGTTCTTCGGTCCGCCCCAGTGTAATGGCATGGTGCCTGTGGGAATGATACCACTGGGAGCGCTGATTCTCGCAGGCATCCTGGCTGGAATCCTGCTGCGGGAACGTCCCCGTCCGGTGCTTTATCCGTTGCGTCGTGACTGATTCTCTGCTCCGTAGGGCCGGGGCCTCTATGATAAGGCCCGTGTTGAGCCTTCTTTATCCAGCTCATTGTGCTTCTTGTGGATGCAGCTTGTTGAAGAGGGGAGAGGAGACGATCAATGATGATCACTATCTCTGCAATGAGTGCCGAGGTGGAGTCCTGCCCCCGGCAAGCCATCTTTGTCCCATGTGTTCCCATCCGATGGTTGGTATTACGTCATGCAACAACTGTGATGGTCGTCAATGGCATCTCACTGCTATCGTGGCTGCATGCCGCTACGAGGGGGTGGGTGGAGAGCTGATCAAACGTTTCAAATATGGCAAGGATCCGACGTTAGCCCCCGTGCTTGGTGATCTCCTGATCAAGGCATTAAGTGATCGCAGGCTCGTGGGGAAAAAATTCGATACGATCGTACCCGTGCCCCTTCATCCCTTGCGGGAACGGGAGCGTGAATTCAATCAGTCCGCCCTGCTTGCGGCGAGGCTCGGAAAATATCTCGGGGTGCCTGTCGATTCTCTTCTTCGTCGCACCCGTGATACGGCTCCTCAAGCTGGGCTCGATCGCTCCCGCAGGATGGAGAATCTACAAGGAGCTTTTGAATGTCGGAAGCTTTCCTCCGCAAGAGAAGGGGGTTCCGTGCTGTTGGTTGACGATGTGACGACGACCGGAGCAACGCTTGACGCCTGCGCGATCGTTCTTAGAGAAGCGGGGATCACTGAAGTCACT
>CAIKYN010000094.1 GCA_903831635.1 uncultured Spartobacteria bacterium | reverse complement strand
TGATTGCTCCCGCTCCATCTCATGAAGCTGATGCCATACGACTCGTTCGAGGCATGTCCCCCTCCCGATTATCCCCAACTCGGATCCCCCTCGGATGCTTCTCTGTAGTGCAAATTTGCCCTGACAATAACTCTTACGCCAAATCCTTAAAGGGCAATCAATTCTGGGGATTGATCCACTGGGCCTAGGAATCCGAATGAAATCGACATCGCTGTTTGACTCAGGAAAGAGGGGAAACTCTTGTCTTTGCGACCCATGGGAATAAAGTTCCGTTGATGAGGAGTCTGCTTTGTCGTCATCCAGCCATCATTAAGGAGAGCATCCAATGATCCGGGTCGCTCTGGTCGGAATCTCAGGCTACGGGGGGTGTCTGCTGACAGCCCTGCGCGAGGTTGAGAAGCAGGAGCGCTGCAAGCTCACTGCTGTCTGCATCGTAAACCGAGCTCAGGAGGCCGCTGCCTGGGATCAACTGACCATCGAGGGAGTGCGCTGCTTCGAGAGTACAGGCGATCTATGGAGTACCATGAAAGGGCAAATCGACCTGACCCTGCTCCCTACCCCACCCCAGACTCACCGGGCGATGACGGAGGAGGCATTGGCAGCCGGATCGCATGTCCTCTGCGAGAAGCCTACCTCGACGAATATCTCCGATGCGGTCGCGATGGCGGGGGCGGCCATGACTGCAGGTAAGAGGCTCTTCATCGGATTCCAGGATATGTATCTGGACGGCACTCATGCTCTCAAGCGTGAGCTTAGCTCGGGTCTCTACGGAAAGATCCAATCGATCTCCTTCCTGGGCCTCTGGCCCCGCGGGGTGCTGAGCTACTACGGGCGTAACTCTTGGGCCGGCAAGCTGATGCTCGGGGGAAATGATGGAAAAGAAGGTGAGGTCATCAATGATAATCCGGTCTCCAATGCCTTCGCCCACTTCCTGAAACTAGGTCTCTTCTTTGCCGGACACGATACACCGACGAGCGCGATCCCTCTTCTGGGAGAGATCGAGGCTCAGCTCTATCGCGCTAATCCGATAGAGACCTTCGATACGGCAGCCCTGAGGATCCCTACCGACGCAGGGATCCCGATGCAGTTCCTCTGCTCACACGCAATCGAGGAAAACAATCTCCCCACGCTCCGCATCAGGACCGACAGAGACCAACTCGACTGGAAGTACGAGGAAGGACTCTTTATCAAGAGCCGCGGTGAGCAAGCAGTATGCCGTCTGCCAAAACGTGAGGAAGGACGCGTCGGGATGCTTGAAAAGATCATCGCGAGTCTCCATGGAAAATCGGTGACGATCTGCACTCCAGAAGATGCGCTGATCCCTCTCTCGGTGAGTGAACGACTTCGCGCGTACCCTGTCACTTCGTTCCCCGAGTCAATGATCGAGATCCATGAAACGCCAGGTGATTCTCTGAGGACGGTAATGGGACTCTCGGAGAAACTTCATGCCTGCTTCGAAGAGAACAAGATGCCAAAGGGGCTGGCGGGCTAAGGAGGGGTATCGGAGGGGAAGGGGTTAAAATGTTAAAATCGTCACATGGTTAAAAAGTGGATCTACAACCACATTTCTAGAGACTCTCTGACCTCCCAATAACCAAGTTCGACAACCAAGCCTGTAAGAAATTTACTATGGAGAGCATGAAGCGCATGGGGGAATGGCTTTTTGCAGTTCATTTTAACGTTCTAACTAATTCACATTTTAAATCGGCAGAGACTCAGCTTTCAGGTAAGAGATTCAAAATGTGTTAACCCGCCGCTATCCCAAAATCTGGGTTTAACGCTCTAGAAAAAACGTTCGGGTTCCTGGCGCCAGTTGATATTGCCGTAAAGGACCCTCTGAATCTCTACTCCCTCGTCAGTGGATCGATAGAAAATCAGCCAGCGGTTAAAGGGGGGAGGAAGAACAAAATAACGGACACCCTGCAAACTAGGATGGCGAAAATGTGCCAAGGAGCCCATTTCTGGAAATTGAGCCAAGAGATCAAATGTCTCAAATGCGGCATCGAGAAAATCTACCGCCGACTGTTCGTTATCCGCAGCTATGAAATCCCTAGATCCAATGAGGTCCTCGTCGGTTTCCGGCGAAGCCTTCCAACTCACTTTCTCAAGCTCCCGTAAATGCGGTCCTTGCGCTCAGGGGTCATCGGTTCAGCCGCGCCTGAATCCATAATCAAACTCTCAAGTTCTTCTCTGTTGCGGAAACTTGCACCAAGAGGACCTAATCCACGACTCACGGAATCCAGGAGAGCAAGGGCTTGGTGGATTACTTCGCTTTTATTTGAAGCGCGTCCAGACTTGATTTGCCTCTGAATAATACCCTCATAGTAATCGGTACGAGTAAATCCCATAGGGCTTACTTAAATCTATTGGCAAATGTTGTCAAATGAACTTTGGGTTCATTCTCCATTTGCTAAAGTGACCTGAGGCATGGCCAGCACTACAACCACACAACAGATCCCCTCTTTTTTCCTACTCTGCATAGTTCCTAATTCCAGAAGTCTTTTTGCTTCCCCACCACAACATCTTGTGGTGTATTTGGTAAAGAGTCCCTGTTTAACACAATGCTTTGCCCCAAGTGCTCCTCCCAAGAAGATAAGGTTATTGACTCCCGTCTCTCGAAGGATGGCACGAGCATCCGCCGTCGCAGAGAGTGCCTTGACTGCGAAAGCCGCTTCACAACCTACGAGCAAATCGAGCGTGTGGAACTCCTCGCCGTGAAGCGCGATGGGAGACGCGAGCCGTTCGATCGCCAAAAACTCCTCTCGAGCCTGATCAAGGCGTGTGAGAAGCGCCCGATCTCACTCGATATCATGGAAGAGTCGGTCAATGCGATCATCTCGGATCTGGAGTCAGGTCCCGATCGTGAAATCTCGACGAAGGCTATCGGAGCCCGCGTGATGGAGCGTCTGCACGCGGTGGATCCCGTGGCGTATGTGCGCTTCGCCTCGGTCTACCGTCGCTTCGAGGATATCGGCGAGTTCATCGAGGAGATCCAGTCGCTGGAACGCCGCGCTCCGGTCTCCGACGATCAGAAAGAGCTCTTCAACAAGATTCCCTCCTAGCCAACCATGATTGCATTCCTAGATGGCATGCCCCTTGTGACTCTTCCCGATGGAAGGAGCACGATTTTCGACAAACGCTGGATCACTGCATCAATTCTGACTGCGGCAGAGGAAGCAGGGCATCACCGCTGGTGGCTCGCCGAGCATATCGCCGAGAGTGTCTCGGTCTATCTGCAGCGGGACTTCGAGGCGAACAATGTTGCGATTCCAAGTCTCTCCGAGGCGGTGCTGCATGTGCTGGAGTCACTCGGATTCCATGATGTGGCTGAAAGATTCCGCCTGCCTGATCCTCCGGTGTCTCTCTCGCTCACCGACCTTGCTAGGGAAGCGGGAGATGGTTATGAGCTGGCTTTCTTCGGCCTTCTAGGGGAGCGCCTACAACGAGCCGCAAGCTCTCACTCCACTCGCCTGGAGATCCACGATCTCTCAGGATGTGTGCGCCTGATGGGGAAGCGTCGCCGGAGTGTTCAGAACCTACGTGAAGAGATCGTTGGATTCATCCGCCAGCATGGGCAGGCCACAGGCGAAACACGTCTCGGGGAGCCCCTGGAGATTCAGCTGAGCTGAAAAAAGAATGAAGTCTTTTAGACTTAAGGCCGTTAGGAAAAAACACGAAGCACCTAATCGTCCTTAGCAAGGAATCCAATAATAGGAGGAAGGGTTTCAGCTTTCAGCGTTTCCGTGTTTTAGCTTTTCTTTTTCCATGACACTTTTTGAGAAGATCGCCGCCCGTGAGATCCCATCCACGATCCTCGCCGAGGGTGAGGAGTGGATCGCATTCCGAGATATCGCACC
>CAIKYN010000093.1 GCA_903831635.1 uncultured Spartobacteria bacterium | reverse complement strand
GAGTATTCAGCCAGCTCTCTATGAAGTAGGCGTCAACGCGGATGGAATCCCCTTACACTGCGTCCTGATGGAATCCTCCGGAGATCCCGTCAGTGACGAAGCTGCCCGTGTCTGGATCATGGCGCGGCGTTTTCAGCCACAGTACCCACCAAGGGAGTCCATGTCGTGGGGACGCGCGCTCGTACTCTGGGGGTGCTCAACGATTTCCAAGGAAACTCCATCGGCTTATCCCAGTACGAATCCCATAGCCAATCCCACGGCCAAGCCATGATTCCCATCACGCTTTCTTGGTTTGTCTGCTTCTATCTGGCCCTTTTTCTGGCGGGTGTATTGATCCTTTGGATTGGTTATGAAATTGTCCGCAAACGTCACGCCAACATTCTCGCACGGAACCGTGTTTTTTGCAGGATCTGTGGCTCGCGTTATAACGACATATCGAGCGCCGACATCCTCCACTGCCCCGTCTGTGACAGCCTGAACGAACGATCCTCCTCCAAGAGGTAACGAGATGAAAAAACCTCGTGACAGATTTCAACATGGTTACTGGATCGTCCCGTTGATCCTCCTTACGCTGTCCCTTGCCTTCCTCTTGGTGGTCATTGTTAGGTGGCTGGAGGGTGGGGAGTTCCGCTCCTTGGTGGAGCTTAAGACAACAGAGCGCCTGCACGCCAAGGCAGTGCTTGCACCGATCCGATGGGGTTGGTCCGAACTCTCATCGGACAGTCTTCGCGCACTCGGATCGGCCGCCACCGTACTGAAGCGCATCGAATCAACCGGCGTGCACGCAAAGCTCCATCCAGCAGCGCTTTTTCAGGGCCAACTTGTGGTTGAGGAGATTGCCATGGACCGGATTGAGATCCATGTTGGCCCTGTCACGGAATTCGGTAACGAAGTGATCGAAACGGTTGCCGAAAAACCGTCCGGTCTGCCGAAATGGCTCCCCACGCAGTTCGAGGTTCGGAGGATTCGGAGTGGCACAGCCGATGTGTTGATCGAGCAACCAAGGAATAGATCGTTTGATATCCTGGGAACCAGCTTGGAATCCGTACCGGAGGGAAATGAGATCCGCTTTGAGGCCCATGGAGGGCGGTTGGTAAGCGCCCGTTTTCCCGATTTGAAAATAGGGATCGACACAATCCGATGCCGACTTTCCGGCCAAGGACTCGATCTTACAGGTGCCGATCTTTCGTTTGCGGGTGGGGGAGCCCTTCGCTTGGAGGGAAACTTTCCCAGCAATGGAACAGAGGCCCGTCTGAAGGGGCATTGGGATAAGGTGAACCTAGCCTCCCTGATGCCGACGCTTGAGGGCCATGTCTTGGGCAGCTTGGAGGGACGAGGTGAGGCCGCATGGGGTCGGGATGGGATCCATTCACTTTCCGGCACGGTCAGTGCACATGATGTTACCCTCTCGGAGCTTCCGAGCCTGGAGAAGTTGGCACTCTGCACGGGCATGGATCAATTTCGTCACCTTCCGGTCCAAGAAGCGCACGCCACCTTTTCCGGGGATGCAGAAAAAACCGTGTGGAGCGACATCGTGATTGAATCCAAGGGGCTGCTTAAGCTCACCGGAGATGCCGAGGTGAGTAAGGAGGGATCCCTTCAAGGCTCGTTTCAGGTCGGCGTCACCAAGGGGATCGTCGCAATTCTTCCCTTTGCCCGCGAGGCACTTGGTTTGAGCGAACATGATGGCTTTATCTGGATGCCGATGAAGGTCGAGGGAAGCCTCTCCCACCCCAAGGAGGATCTTACGCCACGGCTCGCAACAGTGATCGCTGCCCGAGCTGAAGGTATGGTCAAGGAGGGGATCCAAGAGGGTCTGAATCTTCTGGGTATCAAGGCGCCGGACGCTACTCGTGGCGTTACCAACACGACGGCAACGAACTCCGTCAAATCGCTGGAGCAGGATGCGGGGAAAGTAATTGATACGCTCGGCGGCCTCCTCAGGTAGCCCCCTTCTTAGGATACTCGCGATTCAAGCAATTGCAGGGCTTGCGCGAAAGCCTCCTCGGGATCTGAAAGCAAACTGAGGTTCAGCTCCTGAAAGTTATGCTGATTACGGAACCAGGTCATCTGCCGTTTGGCATATTTTTGGGTGGCTGAGATGATCGACACGATCGCCTCCTCCCTCGAGGTTTCCCCGCGAAGGAGCGCCTGGACTTCTCGCAGGCCGAGCGTCATCGAAGCTGTTGGGCCGATGGCGCCATCCGTCAGAGCCGTGACTTCGGCCACTTCGACTTCAACCCCACGGTCAAACATCGCCCGGACATTCCCCTCAATTCGGCCACGCAGCTCCCCCCTATCCCGTGTGATAAGCAGTGTGGCGACATTGGTCTGGGGGGGAGTTAAGCCCTTGCGGGATTCGGCAAGCGGCTTGCCGGTCAGCAGAACGATCTCAAGGGCACGTTCAACGCGCCGCCGGTTTGCCAGATCAATGGACGAGATGGCAGCAGGATCGATGGACTGAAGGCGGGCGATGAGATCCTGCAACGACGAGGACTGGAGTTCTCCGCGGAGGACCGGGTCACCCTTGGGAAGCTCATGAAGACCACCGAGCAAGGCCTTGAAATAAAGTCCCGTTCCTCCAACCACGATGGGTCGTTTTCCCCGGGTAGCGATCTCACGAATGAGGGGAAGAGCCTCGCGCAGGTAACGACCAGCATCATAAGCCTCCGCAGGATTCACCGAGCCGATGAGGTGATGGGGAATTTCCCCACGAAGCGATTCCGAGGGTTGGGCCGTCAGGATAGGGAGTCCACGGTAGATCTGGAAGGCATCCCCGCCGACGATCTCACCATGAAGGTGTCCGGCAAGCCGGAGAGCGAGATCGGTTTTGCCGGCCCCAGTGGGGCCGGCAAGAAGAATTGTTTCCGCAGGAAGCACGGAAACGGAAACCGATGAGAACGAACTAGGCCGCTGCGGCCTCGGACTCTGTGGAAGATTCCGAAGCGCTCGCTGTGTCACGTCGCTCGGAACGTTCGCTGCGGCTCTCGGCCACGGCTTTGGCGCCACTGACCACCAGCTTACGACCCATGTATTCCTTGTCGTGAAGCTCGTCGACGGCACGCTTTGCCTCTTCGACGGAAGAGAGCTGGACGAAGCCGAATCCCTTGGAACGCTGGGTTTCGCGGTTGCAAACAACCTCGACGTTCTGGACGGAGCCAACACCGCTGAAGAGCTCCAACAGGTCGCTTTCGCTTGCATCGAAGGAGAGGTTGCCGACGTAGACGCGGGGAGTCGTCACCTCGATACGCTCGGGCTTCCGGGACTGGCGAGGAGAAGAGGAGCTTTCACGGCGCTCGGAATGCTCGCCACGGGGCGTGCGTTGTGGCTTTCCGGAGGACTGGGACTTCTTTTTCCCGCCGAGTCCGAGGACGGAGAGGAGCTTTGCGAGGAAGCCCTGCTTCTTGGCTGGCTGGTGCTCACGGCGAGGACGGTCTTCGCCGTGGGATGCGCCTTGGGAGCGACCCTGGGATCCGGAGGAGCGGCGGCGGCCGCCACCGCCACTGCGGGAACGACCACGATTAGGGGAATAATTTGAGGACATGGGATGTGTTGTGTTAAGGGATCCCCGCGATTAGCGGTCAGGGACACTGGGCCGGTAGGGACGGGGATCAGGACTGGGTATGTTTATCGTTGCGTTGTGTTTTGGTGCCCGTGCGACTCGCCGTATGTGGCCTCCTGTGTGTCCCATCCCTGGAATCTTGCGAAAAGGGGCGTTGTGGAGGCTGTTTCGGCTTTCAATGCCGGGGGAAGTAGCGGAAATCCGCACCACCTTGCGACGGTCGCCGATATCGGGCAGATCTCTCTCTCGCACCGAACCGACGGCGAGACAAGGCAAATCGGTCGACGTGGAAAGAGAGCGGTATCCCTTTGCCGGTGAAGTTTGCTGCAACTTCCTTATCTTCGTGGTGTTGTTACGTGTTGATGATCGCTTTTCTCTCCACCTTGCCGAGACGGCAGCTCTCTCTGGGGGGCATCGCCCTTTTGCTGGCCATCCTCCTGATCGTGCGGTGGATCGCGAATTGGGGGTTGGTCACCATTCACGCCAAGGATCAGCCGCTT
>CAIKYN010000092.1 GCA_903831635.1 uncultured Spartobacteria bacterium | reverse complement strand
TCAAACCTCTTCAAAGGACTGATCTTCCACCTTCTACAGTGTAATTCCGGCTATTACTTCAATTTCCGCATTATCCCTTCAGTGATAATTTGGGACATTTAAAACGTTTTAGCCCAATAATAATACGAGCCCCTTTTTGAGAAAGCTCATGAGGTTGGATATATGTGGAAATAGCCGTAATAGCCGGAATTACACTGTAGAAGGTGGAAGATCAGTCCTTTGAAGAGGTTTGATATATTTAGGCCAATTCTACCGATAATCTCAGAGGTTTGGTATAAATTCAGCGCACCTGCAAAGAGAGTGCAGGCCTGCTGAATTGACCATGCATCGCCAATGCAATACAAGGAACCATGCAAAAATTTTCAGGCCGGTGGAGGGGTCGAACTCATGATCCCTGAGTTGGGAGTCTGCGCAGGAAGCAGCCGGTCAATGGATCGGTGAGCAACACCTCGGTCGGGATCTGACTGGAAAGGATATAGACCTTAGCCAGGTCAATCTACCCTTCACGGGGATTTTCCGTCTGATGGTATTGAAGGCAGCCCGAAAGAAACTCAAGAAGCGCGGTGCCAGGGAAATCACTTTACCTCCCGAGGAGTGATCACCAGCTCTCGATAGACCTTCTTCTTTGCCTGGGAGATTCCCTGTGGCCGCTCGACTACCGTTATAGTGCAGTCAGAAAAGATCCTTCGGATCTGTGGATCATCATTGAGCGTTATTATCCAACGGCCCTTTAGCCTGTCGATGCGTTCCCTGAACTTCTGAACATCGGCCACAGTCCAGGCTGCATACATTCCTGCATCACAGGAGGTGTACGGAGGATCACAGAAAAAGAAAGTCTCAGATCGATCATAAACATCCATGCAGCGTTGCCAGTCGAGGTTTTCTACCGTGACACGATCCAGCCGGACATTGAGCTGTCTGATGGCCTCCATGCGATAGGATCGTGACGAGCTGGCTCCTGTACCACTGCTCGATGGAGAAACACCAAAGGTTTCAAGATTGGCACCTCTGAAGCAGTTGCGATTGCGGAAAAACCAACGAGCCGCCCTTTGAATGTCTGTCAGGCCGATCTGAGTGATGAAATCAGTAAACTCCTGACGAGAATTGAGGACAAACTCTAGCTCCGTGAGTAGCGAGTCAGAATGGAAGCGTACGCAGCGATAAAAGGTCACCAGATCGCCATTGAGATCATTTAGTGCCTCAATAGAGGAGCGAGGCTTGGCAAGCATCACGGCTAGTCCACCAGCAAATGGTTCCACATAGCAGGTGTGCTTAGGAATGAGGGGCAAAATGTGCTTTAGAAGCCGGGATTTACCACCGGGCCAAGTGACAGCAGGCTTACAAGAGAGAGGAGATGCATCGTTCATGCATGCGATTCTAACGGAAAATCGATTCCGAGTTCCGCAAGTGATGCCCGGATTTTCTTTAGAGCACTTCGCTCAATCCTGTGGATCGTTGATTTTGAACAGCCTGCCCATGCTGCAATATCCTCATGCGAGAGAGAAACTCCTTGTCTCACTTTTCTCTGAAGCAAAGCAAGACCGAGATCTATCCGATCAGTTCTTTTCAGGAATCAAAGTTCCGACTCTCCAATGCCTCAAAACAAACAGTAGGAATTATTTTGATGTAAGCTCTATTCCTCTCAGGGCCAAATTTACCTTCATTAAATTCTAGAATAACCGCATGAGCCACACCTGAGAAATTTGCGGTGTAACCAAAATCATCCGTGATACCGGGGAAAATTCTAGTATGGAGATCGAAAGGAAAAGCCCCTTTGTATTCCAAGGTGAAATCGTAGTCTTTTCCTCTTTTCATTGCCTTAACCAGAAATTGATGAAGTAGCAAATTTTACCAAGACATCCTGAATAAAATTCATGGTCAAACCGACGCCCTTTTCTTGAAGTGTATGTTTTGCTTTATTCCAGGAGCTATCGTTCCGAGCATTTTCAAGGAATTGATGGCCTTTGTAAGTAAGATCAGTAATAAAAAACTGAGTTGGAAATCCATCTGGCCCTAAATAGAATTTCCCATCAATAAAATCCTCATTTAGTAAAATTTGCAGGTGTCTGTAGATTTCAGGGGTTTCCTTTCCTTCGATCACAAAATTCCCTGAGCCGGTTCCAGCAGGAATCGATTCAACACGAATCAAAATTTCACGGACGAGATCAGGGTCAAATTTCATAGATTTATTGAGTTATATTGCAAAAAGTAAGCCCTGCCCAGAATGGACTTCCCTCAGATCGGGCCGCTTTCCGGTGAGGACATTGTGACGGGCTTGCCTCCAGTGTTTGATCTTGCGCAGCTCAGCGATGCCGTGTGAGCGAATGCGGCCAGCGATGGAGGCAAAGGCCTCCTCGGGGAGATGCCGGTGATGGATGAATCCACTTTGACCGGCTGCCGTTGAGCTGACGGCAAAATCATCGAGCATTCCTGGCTCACCTCCCTTTGCCCTGAGATTGCGCTCAGGGATGTCGAACTTCTCGCAGATCTCGCGTGTCGGCACGAAGCCCCCTGCCTGAAGCAGATGAAGTTCGATTCGAGTGGCGAGGTTCATGGCATCAATCCCATTGATGGGGAGGAAGAGGAACCGTCTGGCCTTTCAAATCATGCCAGCAGTCGCTAAGAAACTGGATGTTTCCATTCTGAACAAATGAGTGGCAATGCCGCTTAGGGTCGTGAGGATTAACATTCAGGGATGGAGTAAAAGTGGGTTTCTCAAGATTTCCGTTGAATCCCCAGAATCGGGGTGTCTGGATTTTATCCAGGGCAACATCGAAAGAATGGTGTTCTTGGCATCCAGGGCAAAAAAACACATACGCCTTATAAGAGCCACAAGTGGAATCGAGAATATAAACGATTTTGTGGCCCATAACTTAGAAAGGAATGTCTGCCACCGTGGAGGCAACAGCCTCTTCTTTCGCTTTCTTTAACTTGAGCGATAGCGAAGCACGGTTGTGGATCGTGTTGCGAAAAAGTTCAAGCTTCTGGATGGGTAGATCTCGCCAACGGCAGGAATCAAATCGATCCGTGGAAATAAGGGCAAGATAGGCCTCAGAAAGGCCACCTTTTTTGGCATCACGAGCGATTGAAAAGCAGAGCCTTTCACGATCCTTATCTCGAGGTGCTGGAACCTGATCTAGCAGGGTTGCCGAATAGTCCAGGAACTTGTCAAAGTCGCGGTTGTTAAACTCCTTCATGGATGCAGGGCATCCGGCCTCGGCATGGAGGGCATAGCGGTGATCGGAGTCACTGTTGCGCCATCCGTGATAGCGGCAGACCTCGGCCCATGTTCGCCAGTAGCGAGCGTTTTGGAGTTTCGAGAGAGCCATAGGATCAGATGGGTCGTGAAGCAGCTTGAATCTGCTCGTTATAGCGATTCTCCCAAGTGGTAGCCTCGGCCTTGTAGTGAGCAATCTCAGCTCTGGCTTTCTCCAAAAGCTCGACTGATTTTTCCAGCTCCTTGACCCTCTTTTTCAGTGGGCAGACGAACT
>CAIKYN010000091.1 GCA_903831635.1 uncultured Spartobacteria bacterium | reverse complement strand
TCCCAAGCTGCAGCCGCCGTGCTGGCGGTGGTAGAGGCTGCAGTAGGAGCTGCCCCTGCTGAAGCCGCTTCCATTACATCTGCGTGCATCGCAGCGGCTCCGGCCTATGCCAAGGTGATTGTCTTTGCAGCAGTCACAGCCGCTCCCTCGCAGGCTGTGGCCATCACAACTGCTGCGATTGCTGCGGCTCCCGGCTTGGGTGTGGCAATCGCCCAGGCCGCCATGACAGCCGCCCCATCGCAAGCACTGGCCATCGGACGAGCCGCTGCCGCCGCCGATCCCGCCATGGCCGCTCAGATCATGGCGGATGCCGGACAGATCGCCAGTGGTGGATCTCTTAATGGTGCTGGTGCTGATATGGGAATATTAGGAATGATGGGTACGACACAGAACCCTAGTACCATCCAACCGATCTCGAGTCCCACGCCCCAGCCTGTCTCGCCTCATTTTTAGGTCGCAACTGTTTCGCTGTGATGTTCTCTGGGTTCTCTTTCCGCTGCCTCTTTGCCGTTGCCTTCTTGGCTTGCGGCGCGATGGTCTGTGGGCAGAGTGCTAATCCCAGTGATGCAGGAGCAGTACTCGATGGGGGACACACTCTCCCGGCACCACCCCCTGACCAAGGAACCAATGCCCAAGGAGGCTCAGGAGTTCTGAAACCGTGGCGTGCGGTTCCCAATCTCAGTGTCAACCCGACGGAGCCGAGTCCGCCGAGTCCCGATGATCTGCAGCAGGGCAGCGACTCCCCTCTTAAGCCAATGACTCCGGGCGACCTCACTGCCCCCTCAAATACTTCGCTGCAGTCCGACAATACGGTGTCCCCTACGGACACAAATCAACTCGTCTCGGTCGAGGAAGCAACTAATCCCGACGATGCCGATCATGGACTTCCTACGATCCCCGGAGAAAACATGACGATGGCTCCATCGATGACTCTTCCAAGGGAGATTGTGGAGGTCCCTCAAGAGGAATCACGTCACCTCTGGCGTATCATCCCCAAGCTCTCAGCCCAGTACGGCTACGATAGCAACATCTACATTACCAAAACTAATCCTGTCGCTAGTACAATTACAGGGCTTGGGCTGGGGTTCACTTTGGACTATGGTGACTTTCGAGGTAAAAATGCCGATTATCTCGTGGCCAGCTATTACGCAACGGAAAATCTATACAGCAAAGCGCCTCAAGAAAATTCCCTAGATCAGATCGCGTCGTTCGAAGCCCAGCACTCTTGGCATATACTCAAGGCTCAATACAGCTCGTTGTATAGTTACATCAATGGTCCTAACCGTGATACCGGAAACTTTGTTAAGGGTGCTTTTTTACAGAATGAACTCAATTTAATTCATCCTTACTCCCCCAAAACGACCATGACACTCACTCTGGCGCAGCGAGGAAACATTTTCAATGGCCCGGGACTTCAAAACTCGGAGTTCTACGAGGCACGATTTACTCCGACGTACCAGTTTACTCCCAAGATTTCGCTGGGACCACAGGCGGTAGTCGGCGTGAATACTGTCGCGGGTAGCCCCGATCAAAAATACCAGACCCTGAACGGCGTCGTGAATTATCTCTATACTGGGAAAGTGAGTCTCAGGGCGGCAGGGGGATTCGAAGCTAACGAATACGCTTCGGGCGGGCAGAGTTCCTTCGGTACGTTTGTCTTCAGCCTGGGTTCAACTTACACGATGAGCTCCACAACATCCTGCAACCTGGTCGCTTACAGGAATATCAACAACTCGGCCTCCCTCCAAGGCCAAGATTATATTGCGACGGGAGCTGCCCTTTCCATCCATCATCAAATACACATGCGCTGGCAGCCTGAACTGCAATTCGGCATGGAAAACGACCAATATATTTCCAATCTACCGAGCGTGAAGAGCGGTCGCGTCGACGACTTCTACTTTCTAAAACCGGTACTCACCTATAACTTCCTCAAGGATGGTAAGCTTGGCCTTAGTATCTTCTATCAGATCCGAACCAATATTTCGAGTCAGGAGCAAACCTACGGTTGGCTAGACAATCAGGCAGGCATACAATTGAAATCCGCATTTTGATGATTAAACCCTCTGTTTTTATTCGTGCAGCCTCATTCCCTACTCATCCTAAGGTCAGGAACCTGTTCACTACAGTTATTCTGATCTTCACCATTTCCTGTTTCTGTGCATCGGTGCAGGGACAGGTTACCGCTCCCGTTGTTGCTGAAACTGCCTCTTCGAATTACAAACTCAGTCCGGGCGACCTTTTTGACTTTCGGGTTTATCAAGAGACGGATCTCGATGCCGTGGTGCGTGTCTCCGGTGATGGTACGGCAATCTTTCCTTTGATTGGTTCGGCCAAGCTCGGCGGTCTTACGGTTGAACAAGCCATCAGTCTTCTGCAGAGCCGCTATAAGGAGGGGTTTCTGGTCAATCCGCAGATTAGCATCACGGTACGATCCTTTGCCAAGAAATTCTACACGATGCTAGGGCAGATCTCCCGCCCCGGTGCCTATGATATGCAAGGGGAGGAAGAAATACCTCTCTTTCAGGCTGTCGGTCTAGCCGGTGGGTACACCAGGGTGGCCGATCCCAGTAAAGTAACAATTAAGAGAAAAGAGGGGGACACGGATAAAATCCTGAAACTTAATGCCAAGAAAATGGCGGGCGGAAGTGGAAGCTCTACCTTCATGATTAAGGCCGGAGATATCATCACCATCGGCGAATCCATTTTTTAAGTTCCATGTCGCCTGAAATCAATCCGACTCCTGATCCTCTCGATCACTTTCCTTTAGGGGAGGGTATTAGCGCTAATCCCGATCCGAAGGCTGCTGAAAAACGCGCAGTCCCCCGAATGCTTGAGATCCACCGACATGAGGGGATCGACTTTCGGCGCATTGTTTTCCTCCTCCTTAAGAGAATCTGGATTATCGCCATCGTTTTGATTCTTGGAACGGTCATTCTCATTCGTTTATTTGGAGGAAAACCGAGAATTTATGAGTCGGAGGCACTCATCAAGGTGGCTTCTGCTGAGGAAAAAGTGCTCAAGGTTGAAAACGTGACCCAGGAAGCTCCTGGTAACCCCGAGTACATCAACACAGTTGTTCAGGCGCTAACTGGCCGAAATGTCCTCCTGCGAGTGATCAAGGCAAATCACCTTGAGAGTAATCCCCGGTTCTTTCCACGGAAAATCAACGGCGGTGGATACTCCGAGGACCAGATGTGCGACATACTCTCCTCCCACTACCGTATCATCCCTCAGAAAGGGACTCGAATCATCCAGATTCTGGGAAGAGATCGAGATCCTCAAATGGCCTGTACGCTTACCTCCTCCCTGGTCAAGCAATTCATCCTTGAGAGCTATCAGCAGCGTTCCTCAGCTTCCAAAGTTGCCAATGAGTTCCTCAGTGATGAGGCCGCTAAACTTAAGGAGAAGCTTCAGAAATCGGAGGCGGAACTCCAGCGGTACAAGGAGGAGAATAACGCTGTTTCACTCGAGCAGAATCAGAACATCATTGTCGAAAAGTTACGCCAGGTTGCCGGTTCAGTAACGCAGGCTCAGGATGCCCGACTGAAAATCGAGGCTGATTTGGAGCAGTATAAGCGGACAGATCCCTCCAAGACACAGGATCTGCTCAATATCACAAGCATCGCTAGTCTGCCTCAAGTTGCAGAGAGCAGAAACAAACTGCTTCAAGCTGAATCGGAGTTCGAAACCCTGAAGCAGAGGTACATGTATCGTCATCCGCTTTACATCGCGGAACAGGCAAAAATTGAAGGACTCAAGTTGGAGCTAAGACAATCCCTGAACAATGCTGGAGGAGAACTGGAAAACCAGTACGAGAAGGCCACTGAGACAGAGAACAAGCTCCAGGAATCACTCAAGGATCAGGAGCAAAAATCACTGGAACTGAGCAAACTGGCCATTCCCTATAATGTCTTGGTCCGGGAGGTGGAATCTGACACGGCGCTCTATCAATCTGTTGTGAGTCGCATGAAGGAGACGGGAGTCAAGGCCGGAGAGGAAACTTCACCCTTGAGTGTGATCGAAGAACCACTGGTTAGCTCCAGTCCAATGCCGGATGCTGCGATCAGGTATATTATCGTGGGTGTCATTCTGCTCTTCGGTGGATCGATCGCCGGTGTGATTATCCACGATCGCCTGAGTTCGAGCATTCGATCCGTCGACGAGGCAGAGTCACTTTTGGAACTGCCTGTTCTTGGATCGATTCCCGATGAGAAGATGCCCGTAGATGCAGGAGATCCGCTGACTGATCCGCTGACTGATCCGCTGACTTCCGCAAAACGACGCAGAAGCCGTCGCCGTCCCAAGCACTACCCAGTAAGCTTGGTGGATAATCCAAACTCCTCCATGGCGGAGAGCTATAGGACTCTTCGCACATCGCTGTTGCTTCTGGATGCAAAGCTGGATACCAGAATCCTGCTTCTGACCAGTGCCATCCCTGCTGAGGGAAAGACTTTTTGCTCCGTGAATGTATCAGCCTCATTTGCCCTGCTGGGAAAGAAGACCCTCCTCATTGATGCGGATTTACGTCGTCCTTCCCTTCATCATGCCCTGCTCGGGGGGGAGGAGCGGCCAGGCCTCAGCGATTACTTGGCGGGTCAAGCTACTCTTGAGGAGGTCATCGTGCCGACAAGAGTCCCCAACCTTTTCTTGATTACGGCTGGGAACAGATCCCCGATCCCAGCGGAATTACTAGCGGATGCAAAGGCTGACGCCCTCTTCAAGGAATTACCAAATATTTTCGATCGTGTCATCGTGGATAGCGCTCCGATTCATGCGGTTAGCGATGCGCTGATCCTTGCCTCGAAGATCAAGGTCGTTGCGGTGGTGATCAAGACCGAGAGCACGGCACGGCATGCCATTCGGAGAGCCATCCATCTCCTTCGAGATACCGAAGCCGAGATCGCCGGGGTCATCCTGAACCGGATGAAACGGAGTGGGGCGGGTTACTATTATTACTATTACTACGGAGGAAAGTACTCCGAGTACCGGAACTCCTCGGGAGACGGTGAGAAGAAAAGACACAAACAGCGGTATTGAACGGACAACCGTTACATTCCACGAGCAGCTGCATCAAAAGGTCTCGGGGAAACACCGACCGGCCAAGGGCGGCAGCATGTCCAATATTGAGGTTTAAGAATGTTACGAGGCGCAAGGCGGGTCTGCTTGCCTTGGTTGTAGTAGTCTTTGTATCTCTTACTACACAGGTCAAGGCTGATGACTGGAAGCTCGTTTGGTCCGATGATTTTAAGTACCATGGACCTCCGGATCCCAAGAAATGGGAATATGAGCGCGGCATGGTCCGTAATAACGAGCCCCAGTGCTACACAAGAAGCCCACGGAATGTGCGCGTTGAGAACGGGCATCTAGTCCTTGAGGCCGTTAAGGGTAAGGTTATCGATGGGGAGGTATTCAATCCCTTTAGAAAAAAAAAGGTCCTTGAGGACAGGATTATCCAAGACTACAGCTCCGCAAGTATCTGCACGCTGGGAAGAGCAAGCTGGCTCTATGGCAGGTTCGAGATGAGGGCAAAGCTGCCGCCTCAGGCTGGAACCTGGCCTGTATTTTGGACACTTGGAGAGAATCGATCACGGGTTGGTTGGCCGGAATGCGGCGAAATCGACATCATGGAAAGAATGTGGCAGCGCAACAACGATCCGATGAGCGGAATTATGACGGTTCTTCATTATCAAAGGCTCCTCCACGTAAAAAAAACTGGACAGTATAAGTCCCCTAACTTCTTTCGGATGACGGCTATGCATGGAGCCACGACAGGATTCCATGTCTATGCGATGGAGTGGTATCCCGACCGAATTGACTTCATCATGGATGGTCTGCTGGCCAATAGAGTCCTCATGACTGACATTGACAATGTCACCGTGGACAATCCGTTCAGGAAACCCCAATACCTCTTGCTAAATCTGGCTCTCAACCAACGAAACAAAGGCTTCAGGGAAGCTGTCTTTCCTGCTCAGTTCCTCGTGGACTACGTACGGGTTTACCAAAAATCAGGGGCCGGCCTGTAGACCCATTGCGATCACCCCTTGAGTAAAATCATGATGCAATCAGAGCACCTGATAATCCGCCGATACTCGCCGCAGCCCCTGCTGAGCCGTCCCGGCATCATGTTTCGCGAGATGTTCGGCGACCTTTGGAAGGGGGGAGAACTCGCCTGGAGACTCTTCCTCCGGGATGTCAGTGCCCAATATCGTCAAAGCTACCTTGGTTATGTCTGGGCATTCCTCCCGCCCCTGATCAGTTCGCTGACGTTTGTGTTCCTCAATTCCCAGGGGCTCTTCAATATACCCGGGACGGGTCTGCCTTATGCCGCATTCGCGATGATTGGCACGCTTCTCTGGCAGGTTTTTGTCGATGCATTGAACGCACCGGTGAATTCACTCATCCAGTCCAAATCTATGTTGGCCAAGATTAATTTTCCCAGGGAGGCAATCCTTGTGGCCGGTTTCGCCATGGTGTTTTTCAACTTTCTTGTCCGACTTGTGCTCTTGGCCGGCGTGCTGGTTTGCTTTCATGTGAAACCGGATTCCGGCCTCCTTTTCTTTCCGATAGCTATCCTTGGTTTGATCCTTTGCGGAGCTGCCTGTGGTCTTGCCGTAGCTCCACTTGGAGCTCTTTTTGGAGATATCGGCAGGGCGATTCCACTGATCACTTCGTTCTGGATGCTGCTTACTCCTGTCGTGTATCCCGCGAGAACAACGGGTCTAGCAGCGTGGCTAGCCACATGGAACCCTGTCAGCCCCCTCGTTATCGTGGCAAGAAATTCACTCACCGGGGAGTCATTGCTGCCACTTGGTCCGTTCTTCTTTGTTTTTTTCGCCTCCTTCTTGGTGCTAATTCTAGGATGGATCGGTTTCCGAATCGCCATGCCTCACCTGATCGCGAGAATGGGGGGCTAACGGGCAAAGACCCAATAACGAACTTCCCATGCCGCTTATCATCCAACGAGGATTCAGAGCCATCAGACGGCTCGGTCGCTTGCCGGAACTCCTGCTTCCGCAGCTCAAAATAAGACGTCTCATCCATCAGTTCGACGGCCCACTTCGTTTACATTTGGGGTGCGGAAAAAACAGACTGCCCGGGTTTATCAATATTGATCTTAATTCCAGTCATGCGACTGATCTTACGACGGACATCAAAAGGCTTCCCTTCGCTTCAGGAAGTACGGGACGTATTGAGTGTTACCATGCTTTTGAGCACATCAGCTTTCCTCAGGTGGGCGAATACCTTAGGGAATGGCTCCGTGTTCTCCGACCTGGAGGGGAACTGGTCTTGGAGTTGCCGGACTTTGATGCCGGTATCCGGGAATATTTGCAAGGAAATGAGGAGCGTCTGTACTCCATTTATGGTCGGCAACGCTTTCCGGGAGACGCTCACCAATGGGGGTATAATCCCAAGCGACTGACAAGAATCCTCGAGCAATATGGCTTTGAACGGATTGAGTTCAGTGATCCCCAAGACTATCACGCAGCACTCGCCCCCTGTTTAAGGGTTACGGCGAGGAAGCCGATTCGTGAACATGATAAGTCTGGGGTCTGACTTCTTCAATTGCAGCGTCTGTCCGTGAACGAGGTCTTTTGGTTTTTGCTCGGCAACAGAATGACTGGCAGTTCCCGCCTTCAGGGATACCTCATTCACGAATCACTCGTTAAAAAAGGATATCGAAGTCATCTGATCTTCGAACCCAGAGGACAGTATGCGCCTTGGGAGGATTTCGAGGGATTTCTTTCCCCGTCCTGGAGGGGTGATTTATCTGGATCCGTGTCAATCATCCAGAAACTGCGTGGAGAAAATACTGATCGACTGATTACATGGCTGAAGGCATCCGGAAGCCATGTGGTTTATGTCAATTGCGATGTGGAAGATGTTAACGTATCCTGGAAACTCTCGGACCAGGTTCTGGCTACCACGGAAACACTCTGCGAGTATCACCGAAAGTATGGTGCCAAGCATGTTTCCAGGGTGCGGGAGCCCTATGAGTTTTCCTCTAAACCGATGGAGAGAGTGAAACGAGACGAGAACCTTCAGGTTCTATGGTTCGGTTATGGAAGCCACTGGAGTGCCTTGCTCCCCTGGAAGAGAATCCTGGAGGAGGAATATGAGGGATTGTTTCGACTAGTGACCTGTTCTGATCATCCGGAAGCGACTCACCGCTGGTCACTGGAGATCCAACGTCAATTAATCCTCGAAAGCGACATCGCTATTTTCCCAACGATGGGCGGTGAGTCTTATTCTGCCAAATCCCCGAATCGTCTTGTGCAGGCTATGGCTTGTGGACTTCCCTCAATCGTTGGAACGAGACCGTCTTACAAAGCTATCGTTAATGAATGTTCCCATGTGCTCGAAGCCACTGATGAGAATGAATTCAGGAAGGCTCTGAAATTCTTCACTGAACGTGAAAATCGCCACAAGGCAGCACTTCATGAATACCAGTATGTCGTGTCACGCTATTCTCCAGAGGTTGTCACCCAGGACTGGATCAATCAATTGGGGTTGGAGTTGGTAGAGGGTTCACAAAGAAAAAATCGGCTCGCATCGCTTCGTTCAGGACTCTCTTTTGGTAGAAAAGCAATGTCGGTGCAACGAAAACTCCAAGACTTCGGGCGAAAGGTAGGGTTGCTCCGTTCCCAGAAGCCATCCGGCAGAACCCAATGAACACTCTACCATCCAATGACAATGAAGTGCTTGTCCGCGTTGAAAACGTCGGAAAGATTTTCTGCCGTGATTTTAAAAAATCTCTTTTGTATGGGGTTAGCGATGCGGTTCATGAGTTCCTTCCTTTTGTAGGAGGCAAAAAAATCGATGAGTGCGGTGAAGTCATCCTGCGTCCTTCCGAGTTTTGGGCCAACAAAGACATCTCGTTTGAAGTGCGACGAGGTGAATGTCTTGGGCTGATTGGGAGAAACGGGGCGGGAAAAACAACCCTGCTCAGGATGCTAAACGGTCTGATCAAGCCAGACTTCGGATTCATCGAGGCCCGTGGGCGGATCGGTGCCATCATCGCGCTGGGTGCTGGATTTAATCACATTCTTACGGGAAGGGAAAACGTCTATGTTAACGGTTCGCTTCTTGGTCTTTCAAAAAGTGAAATCGATGCAAAAATCGATGATATCATCGACTTTGCCGAGATTGAGGAATTTATCGACTCTCCCGTCCAGTCCTATAGTTCGGGCATGCAGGTTCGATTGGGATTCGCTGTGGCAACGGCGATGGAACCTGATGTGCTCATCCTTGATGAGGTTCTCGCCGTGGGGGATGCCGCGTTTCGTTCAAAGTGTTTGAAACGGATTGGAAAAATATCGCGTAACAGTGCGATTCTCTTTGTCTCTCACGATCAGGGGCATATTGCACGTATCTGCGACAAGGTGTTGTATCTGGAAAAAGGCCGTCCAAGCTTTTTTGGTAACAAGGACGAAGGTCTCAAAAAATACCATGATGTCATCACCAAGGAGGGTATAGCCTCTGCCCCTCCCGAATTGCATGATAGGGTGACTTCATTCCGTGTCTGCTCCCCGGAGGAGGGCCTCTTTGTTAAGACAGGAGGACCGATCGAAATAGATTTCGAGATTGAATCCGGTGAAGAGATCGCCAATGAAAGCTGTAATTTCTTCTTTGTTGATCATCAGCGTGTTTTGGCTGGTCATGCCGACTTCTCAAAGCAACTACGGTCTATTCCAAAAGGAAAATCACTTATCACCATCAAGATAGCGGCGGTGGACCTCGCGGGGGGGCCGTATCAGGTCAATGTACAAATTTTTGCCAAGGGAGGCCGGGAACTCCTCGTTCATGCTTTTGGATGCGCTCGACTGAATGTCGCTGGTCCGCACCGTCTCTGGTGTGGCTATAGGCTTCCGGTGGCTGGTGTGGAAGTGCAATTAAGACAGGAATAATGCGAGTCAATTCCATGGGAGCCGGTGTCATTTGCTATGCAGCAGTGGCTTGAAAAAATTATTCATGATTTGAAAAACAGGGTTCATCTCTCTGACCCTCCGATTACCCTGTCAACGTTGCCAGCAAGCGTGCAGCGCGTGGATCTAGTGTTGCAAAATCGAAGTGGTTCCGTGGAGCATTATTACCATTTCCTCCTTGGGTACCTGGTTCCGATCATTGAATGGTACGATTTTATCGGCTCGCGAACTGACCTAAAATTGCTTGCTCGAAGCTGCTCTATCATGGACAGCTTGACCCTTGAGTTGAATATCCCGGGTCTGAAGCTCGTGCCGAAGGAGAGTTTGTCGACAGCTTCCAATCTGCTTCCGGTTTCCAAAAATGGTGAAGATTGGGTGATTAGACTTCAAGGATTTGATCATCCTGCTCATTACTGTGGTCGGAGGATGAGCAAAGCCGCTGGGACAATCCACCGGATGCTTGCGAGGGAAGTGGAGAAATGCCGTTCGGAGATTTTTCAGAATGATGATGCATCTCCAGTTGTCATGATCGAGAGGAGTCGCCCAGATCCATTCTATGTATCGAGAGAAGCAGAGATACCTACATCCGGGGCCCAGAGACGTTCGATCCTTAATTATGAAGATCTTGTCAGGGCCCTTGTCTCCGCAGGTGCCAATGTATTGAGTGTGTCGCTGGAAGGAAAATCATTGGCTTGGCAGATTGCCTTGTTTCAAGGTGCGCGCTGTATCATTGCACAACACGGAGCTGCCCTGGCGAATCTGCTCTTTTGCTCTCCCGGATCATCTGTGATCGAGATTCTGCCTAAGGATCTGGACGCACGCTTTCATGATAAGGAATGTTTTGTTAAACTGTGCAGAGAACTTGGGATTCCTCATCGCATTCTCTTGCAGGAGGGAAGTCACTCGGCGGTTGATCTTGGGGATCTGATATCTGCATGGTCCCAGATGACGTCCTGTTCCAAATCGTAATGATGAAGCAGAGAGTTTCTCGCATCCTTCATCAATATTGTCCCTACATCTGGGAAGTATTCCGAAACTGGACGGGTGTAGCGGTTTTGCCCGAGGCTGTGAAGCAGTCGGGAATCATTTTCATTCATATTCCAAAAACCGCTGGAACCAGCATCTGCAAAGCACTTTATGGCACTCCCACAATCGGGCACTTGAAAATCAAGGACTGGCAATTTTCATTTCCCCACACTTGGCGCAAGTTAAGAGTTGTATCGGTTGTGCGTGATCCCCTGGACCGCTTTCTCTCGGCCTTTTATTTCCTTAAAAAGGGAGGAATGAACGAGCTTGATGCCGTGTTTTCAGAACGCTTCCTCAAGGAATATGAAACACCTGACCTACTGGTACACGCGATGGAGCTGAACGCCGACCTTTGTGCTCATATTCTCAATTACACGCATTTCATTCCTCAGGTCGATTTTCTCAAGGATTGCAAGGGGAGGATCATTGCGGATCTGCTGGTTCCTTATGAGCGGATTGGAAATTTTGGCGAACTGATCGAACCTTTTCTTGGGCGCAATCTCACTCTTCCAAAGCTCAATGCTACGGATCGCCACATGGAATCGTTCCTTAGCACTAAAAGCGCTACTTTCGTGACAGCACTTTATGATGAGGATAATCGCCTTCACCAAAGCCTTCTGGATGCCGGGTTATGATGTTATCGCGGTCGGGTGCATGTAGCAGCACGCAGTGCTTATTTTCAGCCAAGATCTGATGCTGTTCGATGAATTTTTATTTTCTTAAAGAAGTTCGGAATTTTTGTGGAAGGGTTACCGATCCTTTTTACGAAGCCATGCATGGAGCCCCCTCGGGAAATATCACCCGATGGCAACTCATCGAGCATGGATTGGGAAGTTGGCATGCAGCTTGTGAACAGACATCGGCCTTGCGACTGGCTCCGCGCCGATTCGGTTCTCTGAACTGCGATATCATGGCCCGGTGCGTTCCTGAATATCCCGAAACCGGCGTTGCCGCCCTGCGCGATGCAAAGGTCATCGGATCTGACGGATGGATCTTCACAAAAGAGAATAAGTGGTTTTCTGAGAATACCCGGCAGAGGAACCCGTGGAGGTGGTATGATCTTCCCCGAAGCTTCCGTGCTCCCAAGCGTCTCAAGGGGCGTTGCCTCTCAATAGCCAGCGATTGGGGCAATAACTACTCTCACTTTATCCTGGATTGTCTCGGGCGATTTGCCGTTTTTATCAAAGCGGGATTTACTGAGAGAGATGTTGATTTCATCTATTGCACGACGCCTCCCACTGATGCGGGCAAGAAGTTTCTGTTAGACCTCGGTATTCCCGAAGAAAAGATCATTTTCTCCGATCAGTCTCCATTCATTCAAGCGGATGAGATTCTGGTTCCATCATGTCCTGCTCAGCATGGAGCCCCTCCTTCATGGGTGATTGATTTTTTGAGGAAGTCTCTCTCCGTGGTACCGACCGTTTCAGAAAGAAGAGTTTATGTCCCCCGTAATGGATCGAGAAAACTCGCCAATGAGTCGGAATTGCTACCTATCTTGCAGCGTTATGGATTCGATATCTTTGATCATATCCATGATGATGCTACAGCTCTTTTCGCGGGCTGTGACGTGGTCGCAGGGCCTCATGGAGCAGGATTGGTGAATGCACTCTTCTGCAAACGGGGAACGCGACTGCTGGAGTTGACGCCCTCTGATCATTGCTTCCCATTCTATTACACGTTGGCTGAATCTGCGGGGCTGGAGTTCTCATATCTTGCTGGCAGAAGCACGGGCACTAGGGATCCTGGAGCATTAATCAGCCCGTTTGACTTCACTGTTGATCCTGGTGAATTTGAGGCCGCCCTTGATGAAATCTGCACTGCTCGCGTAATCAGCGATAGCAAGTAAACCTGTCTGCGTGAGTCCTTCATCAAATCCAGAAGTCCAGAACCCGACGGGAATCTCTGTCATTCTCTGCACCCATAATCCAAGGGAGGATTATCTGAACCGTGTCTTGGAGGGACTCCGGTGCCAATCACTTCCCTCCTCTCGGTGGGAGCTGTTGCTGATCGATAGTGCTTCTGAGAATCCACTTTCCCAAAGAGTTGACCTTACGTGGCATCCAAGAGGATCTGTTCTGCGGGACGACTCGCCGGGCCACCTCAGGGCCAGGGTGCGCGGCATTCAGGCAGCGACTGAAGGGATGCTTGTCTTTGTAGATGATGACAATGTGCTAGCCCCCGACTATCTCGAGGAGGTTCTTAGAATCAGTGACGAATATCCGAGATTGGGTGTCTGGGGGGGCTCTGTGATCGGTGAATACGAAACCCCGCCGCCCGCTTGGCTAGAACCTTACGAGCATGTGATCAGCGTGAGGAGAATCACCAGGGACACTTGGAGCAATGTACCGGTAATGGAGGAACCTTGGGTTATCGGTGCGGGTATGGCTGTTCGCAGGGAATTGGCAGTTCCTTATGCTGTGCTTGTGATGACCGATACCCGCCGACTGATGCTGGGTAGAAAGGGAACATCCATCATGGGTGCCGACGATCTCGACTTCATTATGTCCATTTGCGATCAGGGGTATGGCCGCGGGGTTTTTCAATCCCTCAGCGTCACCCACCTGATACCACCCTGGAGGTGTGAAGAGGAATACGTCTGGAATCTCGCGAAATACAATGCCGCTTCCATGGAGTTAATCCGATTTTTCCGAAGCGGCAGCAACGGAATTCCTCGAAGTCCCTCCCTTCTTAAACGTGTGGCCGATTGGTCCGGTCGTTTGCGCCTTCCCCGCCATGCCAAGCGTTATGCCTACGCTGTGTGCCACGGGGTTGCTCTTGCCAGAAGAATTCTCAAGGATCAGAAAAATAAAACACACTCAGAATGAAAGGCCTCCATACCCTGATACCGAGAAACAAAATTACGGATCCGCTGTTCAAGGCCGTACGCTCACATTTCGGCATGGTCTCTGATGCGATGCCGGCCTCGTATTATCTCTCTCTGGTTGAGGGCCGCCCACCCTCGAGTAGACGGGGTCGTATGGTCTTCTTCGCCGCAATGCCCAAGTCCGGTGGGTCGTTCATGACCTACAAGCTTTCAGAATATCTTGGATGGAGTCGGGAACAGGTAGCCGAGAGACGCGGGTGCGGGGAAAAGGACATTTCACTTCCGCGAATGCTTGATTTGCTTCAAAAAAATGTGGTGGTTCATCAGCATGTTCTGGGGACTGAGGGGAACGCTCATTACATCTTCAAGTACGCCGACCTCGTGATTTTTCAGACACGGAACATTTATGAGACGCTCTTATCCTTCAGAAGGCATCTCCTGGGAGAATCCCTTTATTGGCAGTTCATGACCTTCGGCCCCTCATTCCGAACCCTTTCTCCTGAACGCCAACTCAACCAGGTGGTGGATCTCGTCACCCCTTGGCTACTGAATTTTTACGTCTCATGGGAGTGCCATCTGAGGAATCATCCCCCCGGAGTGAGATTGCTGCATTTGGATTATCATGAGGTGGCGGAGTCGGAATCGGACACCCTGAAGAGGATCATCTGCGAGGTGGAGGGAACGTGCGACGAGAAACGGCTTAGCGCGACTCTGGATCAGAAGATCGGCAAGTACCGCAAGAATGAGAATGATTGGATTACTCCGGTAGATTTCACCATGGAACAGAGAGAGAGAGTTCGGATGTTGGCCTCCTACTTCCCCGAAACGGATTTTTCCCCAATCGGGATTTAATAAGGTTGTCTCGCACCGTTGGGGGAATGAAAATGAAGCGCTCAGTCAACCCCGAAATTCAGTCCAAGGAGGGATGCCTTGTCAGCGTAATTATCCCCACGAAGGAACGACTTCATCTTCTTCGAGAGACATTGGCATCGCTTTCACAACAGACATTCATGGGCTGGGAAGCCCTGATCGTGGATGATGTTCCAAACGATCAAACTAAGAAACTTTTAGCCACGTTGACCGCAGGGGACTCCCGTTTTCGATATCTTCCGAGAACACATCAGCCCCCCGGAGCCTCCTCATGCAGAAACATCGGAATTTCCCAGGCTTGCGGTGACTATGTGGTCTTTTTGGATTCCGATGACCTTTTGGCTCCAGAGTGCCTTTGCGGTCGACTGGAGGTCATGTACCAGGGAAATTGGGACTATGCGGTTTTTCTAACGCAGGTTTTCCATCTGAAACCGGGGGATGATTCACGTCTCTGGAATGAATTCAACCCAGGAGATGATCTGGAAAGATTTCTTGCCCTGGATATGCCCTGGAGCACCACTGGTCCTATGTGGAGAAGGGAAGCGCTCGAAAGGATAGGCCCTTGGGACGAGTCCTGTGAATCCGCTCAGGACTGGGAGTTTCATATCAGGGCACTAGCGTTGAGATTGCACTATACCAAAATTTCTTCTGTTGATTCCTTCTGGAGGGAAAGTCGGCCGGGGTCGATCAGTGATGGATGGGGGGAGACCGCCAACCTCCTGAATCGGAGTGCAATGATCGGTAGAGTCAGTGGCATTTTAAGGCAACAGGGAATGATGACTTCCAGTCGCCGTCGTCGCCTTGCCGTAACTTGTCATAAGAATGCATTTGTCTTGTGCCCGGATAATAGGGTTGCACTCCAAATATGGAATGATGCGCGTCGGTATAGGGTGGTGACTGGATATGAGTGGTTATTACTTATGGTATCGGAAGGTTTATTTAGAATGGTGCGAAAATGTCACCGCAGAGCACTTGCTCTGATGTATCCAGAAAGTGCATTCCGCTCCACCCATTTGAAGGTTTTAAAGTGACCAGCAATGCTCCTTCATACCATTTTAGCAGGAAAGTCTTGTTATGTGTTAGGAACAAAGAGGTGAGGTCTTGGGGATATCGAGGTAAGCATTAAAAACCGAATAAAACTATGGATCGCTATCTGGTCGTGGGCGCCGGGTTTTCGGGTTCAGTTCTTGCCAGGGAATTGGCTGAACAGCTCCCTTGCACCGTGGACG
>CAIKYN010000090.1 GCA_903831635.1 uncultured Spartobacteria bacterium | reverse complement strand
TCCGAGAGCCTGCGGGTGGATCGTGCGGAGTTGCAAGCGGGACCTGGAGAGTGGCATGGCGTCACCTTCAGGCATATCGCTCTGGCGCTTCATTATCAGCAGAGGAAATTGACCTTGGACCGGCTGGTGACGGATGACGGATCAGGAATATTTCAGGCTGCTGGGAAAGCAGATTTCCTTCAAAAAAATTCCTTCTTAGAATTTTCGGGAGCACTGAGAGGGGGGGTGATCCCATCTCTGCTCTTATCTCCCGCAAAAGCGAGTGATTGGACCTGTCGGGACTCGCTGCACCTCGAAGGGAATATGTCTGCTGATTGGCTTTCAGGGAAACCTGTTCTCGGCGGGATTGCGCGATTCGATACCGGGCATCTTGGCTATCGCGGCGTGATGTTCGAGACGCTCTCGGCGGGGGTAGCGATACACGAGGGAAAGTTTCTTGTTCGGGATTTTCACGCCTCAGGCGAAGCTGGGACGATCGACGCCGATCTCATGGTTGCACCTGGTGATAACCGCTTGCGCCTTAGAGCTGCACTCTTCCCCTCAAAGTTTGCGCCAATGACCGGAGGCAAAACCCAGGAGGCACTCGAGGTGATGGATTTCAAGGACCCCTTGCAGATCAGCTTTGAGGGAGGAGCTCCTGTTCTTGATCCCCTACAACTCCATGGAGATGGGACTCTTAACCTTGGAAAAGCAGCTATGAGAGGTTCTTGGATCGATTGGCTGAGTGCAAAAATTAGAGCATCCGGCGGCGCTGTTACCTTCCGAGATATCGTGGTAAAAATAGGAGATGGTTTTGGCCGGGGTGAGTTCGTCTATGATTACAAGAACTGGGAGGGGCTCTTTCCGAAAGTGCAGTCAACGCTTGATCCCGTCAAAATGATGACCTGGATCGATCCACGTATTGCCGAGACGCTTACGGCTTATCGCTTTGTCAAAGCTCCGAATGTCCGACTCACGGGAAAAGTGGGATTGCGTGATCCCGAAAAAAACGACCTGCAAATCGAACTTAATGCCCCCGCTGGACTCGGATACACCTTGATCGGTAAAGATCTCCCCTTCGGTGCAACTTCCGGCACAGTCCATCTGAAGGGACAGAAGCTCCAGATCGACCTTCCTCAGTCACACCTCTTCGGTGGGGATGTCGCCTTGAAGGCCGATGTTTCTGTCCTGCCGCGGGATCCCCGTTACGGGGCATCAGTGCACCTTGAGAATGTTGACTTCAAGACGCTCACCAAACTCTATTTCGACTACAACGAGTCGAGCGGGAAACTTACCGGAGATTATGCGTTCCGAGCGGTTGGTGGGAATGACCGGGCGATGTCCGGGAAGGGGAACCTCCTGATCCGCGATGGCAATGTGCTCGCGATGCCGATTCTTGGCCCCCTCTCTCTCCTGCTCAATGATGTGATCCCCGGTTTGGGCTACCAATCTGCAAAAAAAGCCACGGCTGATTTCACCGTCGACGATGGAGTCATCACGACTCGTGATCTGCTAATCCAAGGTACGGGTTTCAATATGATCGGGCATGGCAACATCCATTACCTTGATGACAGTATGGACATGAGTATCAGGCTCAATGCCCAGGGGATCCCGGGACTTGCGACTTTCCTGATCAGCAAAATCTTCGAGTACGAGTCGACGGGATCAGCCAAGCATCCGAAGTGGCGACCAAAGCTCCTTCCGAAGGGAAATAGTGCGCCAAAGGCAACTCCCCAGCCTACGCCCGCTGCCACGCCTGCAAAGTAATTGGCTTTCAAGGCACAATCTGATCGATCCAGAGTGCTTGACGTGTGACGGGAAAGCGGGCGTGCCTGAATTGCTTCCACCCGGCTTGAGTGGCTAACGAGTGAAATTCGTGGAAGGAGAAAGCCCGGCGTATCGACATGCGCGCATCGTGTTTCGTCATCGGTTCCCTTAGCAAGAGTGCCGTCAAGAGCCAGATGCCAAAAGCACCAAGGAGATTACGCTCCAGATCGGCTATCAGCAGATGATGGGAGGAGAGTCGTCGGGCATTGATCATCACAAGAATCGCATCCTTGTCGCTAAAGTGATGGAGCGCCAAGGAACAGAGCACCAGTTCCCACGAACCTGAGCCCCAATTCCGAATGTCTCCCTGATGAAAGGTGATCTCGGGAAAGTCTCTGCTCCTTTTACGGGCCACAGAGAGAGTTGCCTCATTGCTATCAATAGCATCAATGGTCACAGGAATACCCCGCTTGCGACACCAGAGGACTAATTGCCTAGGAAGGTCTCCTTCCCCGGTTGCGAGATCCAAAACCCGGAGCGGTGGTTCCTTGCGAGGGCGATTCAAAAACCAGCGTTTCAAAAACCGATAAAGGATCGAGTAGGCTCCAAAGTGACGATTGAGCCATCGCAGATTGGCGAGGTCACGTTCTAACTCCGCCGAGGGTTTCCCGTTTTCGAGGACGGCCAGATCCATCAGTTCGGAAATTTCCGGATCGAATTCCCTCTTCATTAGGGAATAAGGGTAAGGGTTGCAAGCATACGTCCGGTCAGTCCTTTTTCCCTTCGATAGGAGTAGTAGAGTTCGGGATGACAGGCGGTGCAGAGCGCACTGTTGTGAATCTCTAGGACGCCGCATTCACGTGCCTGCTCCTGAATCCTCGCCCCAAAATCAATCTCATAGCACGGGGGGCGGATGCAGGGGCCAATGACCACGCTGAGATCCTGACAATCAAGATCGGTGACTTTCAGGAGTTTCTCAATTGCGAGAGGGACAATTCCAAGTTCGGTTCCCTTTTTTCCGGAGTGGACGAGTGCCCCCGCAGATCCATCGCGGGCCACGATCCAGACTGGTGCGCAGTCCGCTATATAAATGCCGAGAGTGAGACCCCGTGTGCAAGTGATGAGGGCGTCCATCCCCCGAATCGCAGAAGTTGTAGCCCCGGTGACTATGGCGATCTCCTTTCCATGGATCTGTTCGGCGGTGACCAGAGGGAAGTTCTCAAGACCTTCTTGTTCAAGGATGCGTTGATGTTGGGGAGCCAACAGTGTCATGGCCTCGGGACGCTCCAGGGCCAAAGGTAGACCCGGAATGCGGCCTATAAAATACGCCGCGATCCGGGGAATTCCCTCAAGAGCCTGAACAGACTCGATGGGAGTTCTGTTCAAAGTCGGAAGAATTAGTCGGTTGCCTTCGAGGGACTCTTCTCTTGCTTTCTGACCGTGGAACTCTTGATCAAATCGTTAAAATTATCAGAAGGAGGAAGGGGGTCATCCTTGCGGAGTGCACGAGGAAGTTCGGGGCGCTTTTTATGTTCGTCGTTGATATCCTGGTAGCGCTTCTTCTCCCATTTGTTCATCGGATCATTGAAGAACTCCTCGTACTGAGTATTGAGCGAGAGGGCCTGATCATACTGTGCCAGTCCCTGGATGTAGCTATAGTAGGCGTTGAGTACGGAAGTCTGGGCCTGAAGAAGCTGAACCTGTGCATTGATCACGTCGAGTTGGACGCCGGCGCCAGCATCAAGGCGCTCACGCGAGAGACGCAGTGCCTCAACCGCCTGCTCGACGGTCGCCTTCTGGCTGTCGATGGTTTCGCTGGCTTGTTTGAGATTCGAGATTGCCTGCTGGACTTGCAGGATGACTTGGCGGACGCCGTTATCATACGCGACCTTGTAGTTCATCATCGTCGCTTTTGCAGACTTCACATTTCCGTAGGTGGCAAGGCCGTCGAAGATGGCCCAGTTTCCACTTGCCCCCACAAACCATCCCTGAAGAGTGTCCTCGATGTTTCTTCCTTGGTAACCCTCGTATTGTCGCCCTCCATTGGCATTGATCGTTGGAAGCCAACCAGCGATGGCTGCGGTGATCTGGCGCGCTGCAACAAGGATGTTCATGCGCTGGGCCTTGAGTTGTGGATTGCGAACCAGCGCTGTGTGGATCGAGGCGTTGCTGTCGATCTTGCGGGGTGTGTAATCGAGGTTTCCGACGACATCGAAGGGGATCTCGATGTTCTGAATGTTCGGATAGTTGAGGCCGATCGTGGTCACCAGGGTGAAGAGGGCGAGCCGCAGGTTGTTCTTTGCCTGAATGAGCGGAGGTTCGGCATTCGCCAACTGGACCTGTGCCTGAAGCACGTTGAACCGGGGGACTGTTCCTGCGTCGTAGCGGCTCTGCTGGTCCGTGACCTGGGTCTGATAGAGCGCTACCTGCTGTTCGTTGGCGATCACGAGAGCGCGGTCAAGGACGACTTGGTAGAACTGCTGGATGACCGTTGCGATCGTGGCATCAATCGTCTGACGCAGTTGGAAGTAGGCAATTTGTTCGGAGAGTTTGGCGGCCGCAGTGAGCGAAGGGGTCTTCCAGCCATCGAAAAGAAGCTGGGTGCCCTGAAGCTGAATATTCCATTGCGAGAAGGCTTGCTCCGTCCGCTTTCCATTTGAGATTTGGTTTACCCCTTGGTTCACGGTTCCGTAGCTGTACTGGTAAGCATTGGGGGCTGAGATGCCGAACTGGGGAAGAAGGCCCGCGCGAACCGTGATGTAGTTTCCGGAAGCCTGACGAATCGAAGCAATGTTTGTGAGGATCTGGGGATTTTTCTCCAGAGTGAGTTGCACACAGTCATCAATGGTCAGCTTGCGTGCATTCTTGGCGATTACTCCCGGGATCACGGCGTTCCCTGCCTTGGCAAGGGCCTCGGCGGTGAGGGGGATGTCCTTCACGCTGTTCTTAAGGCCGAAGGCATTTGTTCCTGCAGTCGGCATTGTGATGGGGCCACCCGTGCTTGTTGGGAGAGGAGCCATCAAAGAGCTCGGGGTGATGGGATTGGTGATCAATGGAGCCTGGGGAAGATTGGGCGCCGTGATTGTCGGGAGATTCGGGAGGGTATTGGTGCCTGCATTAAGGCTTTCTGGCGTTGTCGGAGGGTTTGAGGCCAAGGAGGGCATCACGGAGGCCCCAATGACCGACTGGTCATTTGTCGAGGGGGCATTGCTGGCAAGCACGGGGGCATTGGTCGCAGCCTGTGCGTTCACCTGGGCGCCAACCGAAAGGCCAAGAAGTGACTGGTCCGCCGCCGAGGGCTTGTTTGTTGCAACGATAGGATTGGTGCTCAGTGCCTGCAGGGCATCAATCGCTCCGGTTGCAATGCCCGATTCGGTGTCATTGTTTGAAGAGGCCTTGGATGGATGCGCAACCGCAAGCAGGAAACTCGCGGCAAGAAGTGTGGTGAGTGTTTTCATCGGTGGCAGGTGGTGCAGTAGTCGTTTATTTTTCTGTAAATGTCCAACCAAGCCCTTTGTTCCGTAGGCTCAAGACGTTCCATGACTTTTTCGAGGTTGGCTGCCATTTCTTGGCGGATTCCTTCCACAAGCCGGCTTCCTTTGGTGGTTGCTTGAACCAATACTTTCCTCCGGTCTTCCTTGTCCGCGGAGCGTTTAACGTAGCCCAGTTTTTCAAGACGCTGCACAAGCCCCGTCGCCGCAGGCATGCTGTGATCCATGAGTGTGGCAATACAGCTCATTCCGGAAGGGCCCTGGGTACAGAGATGTCCAAGCAGGAAAAACTGGGGGAAGGAGACCTTTCCCCGGGATAGTTCTCCCATGAGGCTCGCCAAGAAACGGCGCTGCATCACCATGATGATCGAGGCAAGCGAATCCACCTCCTCTAAATTCAGAGGAGTGAGAGAGTGGTCTGCTGCGGGAGTCATGACGAGATGGGCATCACCTAGGAATTCCAAAGAGTTCCTTAATGTGATTAAGGATTCCGATAGTGCTTGGAATTAGGGCTTAAAGTCAACTTCTTGCGCTCCCATTTAACAGATGCTTTAAGGAAGCTATTGCCGCAGAAGGTCGCCGGGTTCTGGATGGCCAGTTACTATTTCTGCGACAAAGTAAGGAGGGGTGATTTCGGCGACTTTCAGATGAGCGGTTTCCACGCCGGTGGCTGTGACCAGAAGAGATGCTCCTGTTGTGACCATGATTCCGGGTTCAAGCTCCGCGATGACATAACTTCCATCGTTTGAGATAGTCCTGATTGTGCCAACCGTGAGCAGTGCGATGGCTTTTGGTGGAAGAGGCTTGCGGGCGAACGGATGAAGAAGGGTAAGCGGGCCGCTCAACCATGCAAGTGACACCAGGCTCTTTGGTTGCGCTGGTGAGCTCACCGGAGGGCGTTTTGGATGCATGCATCCGCCAAAGAAAAAGAGGCAGCAGAGCGTAAGTAAAAGGCTAGTCGTTTTGAGGCGCATCTCCCTCTCATGCATGGAGGCTATCGGGAAATCAATCATCCATTGGGAGACCCGCTCCTGCTCAGACTTGCATGGAGCTCAATCCATCCCCATAAATCTTGTCGACATGCCTTCTTCCCCAATCGCCAAGTCTGCCACGTCCGGCAAAGTTGCCTACCTTGGACCCGAAGGTACTTTTTCCCACCTTGTGGCGCTCAGACGTTTTCCAAAACGTGCGGGACTTCCTGTGGCCACAATCACCGAGGTGTTTCATGCTGTCAGTTCCGGAAAGGCGCTGCTGGG
>CAIKYN010000089.1 GCA_903831635.1 uncultured Spartobacteria bacterium | reverse complement strand
CATTCCAACAGTTTTAACCTTTTAACTCTGCTCCCCTCGTTGGGGTGCTCCAACGAAGGAGACACCGCGTTTCTGGCGGTCGAGGAATTCCTTCGCTAGAACTCGGTAGGCGGTTGCTCCGGGTCCTTTCGGATCATACTCGAGGATTGTCTTTCCGAAACTCGGAGCCTCACTGATACGAACGGAGCGGGGGATTGCGGCATTGAAGACGACCTCCTCGAAGTGAGCGCGGACATCACGCACGACGGCGGCGCTGATGTTGGTACGGACATCAAGCATGGTCATCAGCAGTCCGCTCATGGCAAGGGTCGGATTGGCACCCGACTCGCGGATCTGTTCCATGACGCTGACGAGCTTGCCGAGCCCCTCGAGGGCGTAGTATTCGCACTGGATCGGGATGAGAAGCTCGTCGGCGGCACTCAAGGCATTGGTCATCAGGATGCCAAGCGAGGGTGGGCAATCGAGAATGATGAACTCGAAACGGCCGGAGTTACGCACAGGTTCCAGCACGTTGCGGAGTTGACCGAGATGACCCTCCATGCGGGCGACCTCAATTTCCGCACCGGCCAGGTCGAGGTCCGCGGGAATGCCGGCGAGATTCGCAAGACGTGTCTCCTGGATCAGATCGTCCATCGGGGTCTCGCCGACCATTGCGGCGTAAAGACTGCTTCCTGCCCCAGTCTCGAGACCCAGGGCACTGGAGGCATTCCCTTGAGGATCGAGATCAAGCAAGAGCACAGGGTGCCCTGACTCGGCGATGGCAGCGGCCAGGTTGACCGAAGTAGTGGTTTTTCCGACGCCACCCTTCTGGTTGGCGATGGCGATGACTTTGGTCTTCATAATGATCAGTTTGCCGCCCCCCCATAGTAATCGGCAAGCCCTTGCGCCACCGCATCGGCATATTCCCTGTAAATGCTTGGTTCGGAAACACCACCGACATTCCGGCGGCCGAGGTAATCCCCCAGCTGGATCCTGTTGAAGACAGGGCGGCTGTTCATCACATACGGCTCGCAGTAGACAACCGGGCACTCGAAGAGCCTATTGGCCAAAAGGTTACGAACCCAGAGATAGGGGTTGGATGAGGCTGGGATGGCATTGGCGCTATGGTAGGTAAAGGGAGGAAGGCCGGTGACTGTGGCCAGGGAGCGCGCGACGGCCTCGGAGGCTCCGAGTTCCTCGTGATGAGTTCCTCCGAGCAGTTTCACCAGCATGGTGTAGCGCTCATCCTCATGCAGGAGTTCATTACCCGACATATCCCCCGAGAGAAGAAGGTGGAGATGATTCTTGTCGGTGAGGGTCGGTCGCGCGGGATTGCCCCACTCCTCGGCATTGAAGTGCAGGCAGACGACGAGATCGGGGCGGATCACGGAGTTCACCAAGCGGGCTCTGTTTCGGATCTCGCCGACGCGATAAAACAGCCGCTCTGCCTCGAACTCCAGACGGGTTGAGGAAAGTGGCACACCCTCTTCCTGCAGGGAACTTGCTGCCGCATTCCTGAGCTTTCCCGGACGCAGAGGAGTAGTTGCACCGTTTTTCGTTCGTGTAAGCCAGACCTCCGCACCCATCGCCTCGAGTCGTTGCTTAAGTAGCTTGGCCACGATCAGCGTCATCTCTCCCTCCTCGACCGGCCTTGAGTGACCGATCTGAAACCAGCGTGCCTCCATCTTGGCGAAGCTACCTCCCAGATGTCCCGGATCTATCGCAATCCTGAGTCCGGCAAGCGGCTTTCCGGGCTGAGGAGGGCGTTGACTGCGTTCCTTCCAGAAGCGGGGTGGAGACTTGGTAGCACTCCCTGATGGAGCCAAGGGCAGGATGATGGGTGCCGCTCCCTGATGGGGTGTGATCGTTGCCTGAGTTGGAGTGAGGCAGATCCATTGTCGCCACGAGCCATCAGGCACATAGACCTGCTGAAGGAGGCGCTCAAAATCAGCCACTGTGATCGTGCACGCATAACGCTGGAGGGTTCCCCAATCAGGCTGGGGGGCCAGGGGACTGAGAAGTGCAGCATTGCCGTCTGGCATTGCCAGCAACAGAAGCGGGAGCACCAAGAGGCGAAGCAGACATACTTGAAGGGACAGTTTCTTCACGCAGATGCATTTTTACATCGTCCCGGGTGCTTGTTTCGATAAAAACCGCTGTGTGATTAAAATCCTCTTTCTAGGCGATGTGGT
>CAIKYN010000088.1 GCA_903831635.1 uncultured Spartobacteria bacterium | reverse complement strand
GGAAGGGTTTCAGCTTTCAGCGTTTCCGTGTTTTAGCTTTTCTTTTTCCATGACACTTTTTGAGAAGATCGCCGCCCGTGAGATCCCATCCACGATCCTCGCCGAGGGTGAGGAGTGGATCGCATTCCGAGATATCGCACCACAGGCTCCCGTGCACTTTCTGGTCGTTCCGAAGCGTTGTATTCCTCGGATTAATGAAGCCTCTAACTCTGACAATGTTCTCCTAGGCACACTGCTCTCCGCTGCAGCTGCGACGGCTCGACAGGAGGGACTCGGAGAAAGCGGCTATCGGATTGTGATCAATAATGGCCCCGATGGTGGCGAGACTGTTCCTCACTTGCATCTGCATGTATTGGGCGGCCGTCCCATGCAGTGGCCACCGGGCTAGTATTTTTTGAGTTCTGGCTGTGTTGCCCTACGCTCGCAGTAGCTCTACTACAGCGTCGCTTGGGCGCCTTGCCTCCTCCTCAAAAAATAGTCGCTGCTTTCTTTTAGCTGCCCGGCTCCTCTAACTGAAGGAGGAGTCGTCCCCTCCGGAAAAGTCCATGTCCTGATCCTGATCGAAGTCGGCTGAGTTGTCGTCGTTGTTCGCGACCAGAGGTTCGGAATCATCAAAGCTGGAGTCACCTTGGGTAGCATCAGATGGGCTCTCGTAGTAGTTATTGATAACTTCGGTGGGTTGATTCTGTCCAAGAAAGCCACCAGAGGGTGTGCCCATGCCGCCGAAGGCGCCGGCATTATGACCCATCATGTTCTCGATCCCCTGGAAGAGGAGCGCGCCACCGGCAACACCGGCGGCGGTACCGAGAGCACTCTGGAGAAAACTTCCTCCCTGCGAGGGAGCCGCAGCTACAGCCTGCTGAGGGATCGGAGGAGGAGCAACAGGTGAGGGAGGCGCTACTTGACGCACAGAAGCGGCAGGCTGAGGTGATCCAAAGAGATTAGCCACCCCGGAAAGAAAGCTGCCACTACCCTGAGGTGCCTGCTGGGCTTGTAACTTAGCCTCGGCAAGCTGCTTTTCCAGATCGGCAATCCGGGTCTGGGCTCCGGTCACGGCCTGCTGCAGGACCAGGACGCTCTGGGTGAGAAGGTACGGGGCGTGGGGGTTCGCAGCTACCCTGCTTGAGATAAGGCGCTCGGCTTCCGAATCGAGAGACTGAGGAGGAACCTGATCAAGGCGATCGTGGAGTCCATTAATGAGTTGGGCTTCTTCTGGAGTCATGAATCACAACTAAGCCTGATCCATGGCGTTTTTCAAGTCCCCCTCTGTGACAATTTCTTTAAAAAAGAGGGATCATCTCTCGTCTCGGAAGCAGGCAGTACGTAATATCCACATTTTCTCCCCATGAATCAGCTCGGCATGCTCCTCGCCTGTTTCGGTTCGGTCTTCAACGTCCTAACTGACTGCTCCCGCAAGAAGATCCTGGATCGTCATTACGATGCGGTCCTTGTCGGCTTCTGGTGCAAGATCGCAGCCTTGGGATTCTACGCTGTCGCCTTGGCTGTCTTGTTGCTCATGGGAATCTTCCCCCAGCTTCCGCCGGTCGGTGCCGCGCTTCATTTATCGCCCACGACAGCCTTTGTGATCTATCTGCTCGTCAATGCCCTGCTAGAAGGAACAGCCATCCTGCTGAACTACAAGGCCCTTCAGGTCTCCCCGCTCTCTTTCTGCGTTCCCTTCATGGCGCTCACCCCCGTCTTTCTGCTCCCGATCGGGAAGTTTTTCCTCCACGAGCAGATCTCTCCGGGAATGATCGTGGGGGTACTCCTTGTGGTCACCGGCTCGCTTGTGATCAACCGTCAACTCGTGGCCAATGGCTGGCTGGAACCGGCCAAAGCGATCTTCCGTGAGAAAGGTAGCCGCTACATGCTGATTGTCGCCATGCTGCTCGCCTGTACGGCGGCGATCGACAAGTGGTTCGTAACCAGCGGAGGTGATACGGAAATGAGCGTCCGAGTCCTGAGATCCTTCAGCCTCTCATTGGGAAAATCGATGATGCTTGCTCTCTTCTTCGGATTGTTGGCTTGGTGGCGATTAAGCCGGAGGAAGGAAGTGGAAAACCAGGCTCCAAGAGAAGATGTCGGATGGACCGCCGTCTGGGGAGATGTGCCGGGATGGGTCGTGCTGGCAGGCCTCTTCGAGGGGACTGTCCTGATCCTTCAACTGGTCGCCGTGCAACTGACTGTTGCGGCAATCGTCATCAGCATCAAGCGCTCCGGCATCCTGCTGGCCTGCGTGCTGGGGTGGTTCCTCTTCAAAGAGCGAGGGATCACGGACCGGGTCATTGGTTCCTTCGTGATGATCGCGGGAGTGGCGGTCTTTTTCCTGACCAAGCCGAATGCCCAGGGAGTCTGCCTGATCGGCCTGAATGGAGCCATCGGCGTGGCTCTTCTGACTCTCGCCGGATTATGGATGGCCCTTCACCTCACCCGCGATTGGAACAAACCGAGCACGTCCTGAATCGACCAAATCCTCTTCTCAGATCCGGCGGATGAGGGTGTCGTGCAAAAACTTCGCGTCGTCGTGACCCGGATAGTCGAGCGTGTAGTGGAGTCCGCGGCTTTCCTTCCTACTGATGGCACAGTCGACGATGAGTGAGGCGGCGGTCGCGAGATTGCGAAGTTCGAGGAGATCCGCCGTGATCTTGAAATTCCAGTAGAACTCCTGGATCTCGTTCTGGAGATTTCGCAGGCGGGTCGCGGCGCGTTGCAGACGCTTGTCGGTGCGGACGATGCCGACGTAATCCCACATGAGGCGGCGGATCTCATCCCAGTTGTGATAGATCACAACGAGTTCGTCCACATCCTGAACTTTACCCGGACGCCACTCGGGAAGGGTGATCTCGGTCCCCTGATGGTGGTGGTTACGGCTTGCCTTGGCCTCGGCACGATGAGCCATGACGAGTGCCTCTAGCAGGGAATTGCTGGCGAGACGATTGGCTCCATGCAGCCCCGTACTGGCAGCCTCACCGACGGCATAGAGTCCGCGCAGCGTGGTCTCGCCGTTCATGTCGGTCTTCACCCCACCGCACTGGTAGTGGGCTGCAGGAACGACCGGGATCGGCTGCTTGGTGATATCGATCCCGAGGTTAAGGCAAGTCTCGTAAATAGTAGGGAAACGCTCCCGAATGAATTCCGCCGGCTTGTGGGAGATGTCGAGGTAGACGCAGGGCTTGCCAGTGCGCTTCATCTCGGCATCGATCGCACGGGCCACAATGTCGCGGGGTGCCAACTCGAGACGCTCGTCGTACTTCTCCATGAATCGGCGTCCGGTGCCATCCGTGAGAATACCCCCCTCCCCCCGGACCGCCTCGGTGATCAGAAAGGACTTGGCCTTGGGATGATAGAGGCAGGTCGGGTGAAACTGCATGAACTCCATGTTCGAGATCGTCGCACCGGCACGCCACGCCATGGCGACTCCATCACCGGTGGCGATGTCAGGATTAGTCGTGTAGAGATAGACACGCCCACACCCGCCGGTCGCCAGGATTGTGACATCGGAGCGGAGCGTCTCCACTTCGCCGGTAGCCTCATTCAGCACGTAGAGCCCGACACAGCTATCCTGCATGGCATAGCCGAGCTTGCCCGTCGTGATCAGATCCACAGCCATGTGATTTTCCAGAACAGTGATGTTCGGATGAGACGCAACGGCATCGAGCAGCGTCTTCTCGATTTCAAATCCCGTTGCATCCTTGGCATGGAGGATCCGGCGCTTGGAGTGGCCTCCCTCGCGACCGAGATCAGGCTCCTTGATTCCCTCCGGAGTGGTGCGCTCATCAAAATGCATGCCGAGAGAGACCAGTTCGGCGATACGCTCGGGACCTTCGCTGACGATGCTACGAACGACCTCCTCGTCGCAGAGACCATCACCGGCAATGATGGTGTCCCGGACATGGAGGGCGACAGAGTCCTCATTGCTCGTGACACAGGCGATGCCTCCCTGGGCCCAGGCGGTATTGGAATCGGCCCGAGATTTCTTGGTCACAATGGCCACGGATCCCCTCTCGGAGGCCTTAAGAGCGAAGGTAAGGCCGGCAATACCACTGCCGACCACAATATAATCAAAGGTTTTCATCGGGGGGAGGTTAGGGAAATGTTGTCGATTAGTCTGACGGAGCCAGTTCCTACAGAGCCCATGCGTACGGCGACCAGGGCACGGGAGTTCACTTCGGGGGATAGTTTTTTCAAAGGAGCCAGCGTGCTCTCATCCACAATCTCCACATAATCGATCTCGGCGCCGGGAATGGCAGTCAAATCCTGCCTTAATCCTTGGCGCAGTCGACCCACGAAGGTCTGCCCTCCGCGAGCCGCTTCAGCGGTCTCAGCTTCCATGGCCGTAGCCAGGAGGGCTTGATAAATTCTCGGAGCGACACGGCGGGACTCGGGAGAGAGAAGACGATTCCGTGAACTGAGGGCCAATCCATCCTCTTCGCGAACGGTGGGATGCCCGACGATCTTCACGGGGATCTTCAGGTCACGGACCATGCGGCGGACCACTGCAAGTTGCTGCCAGTCCTTCTCTCCGAAGACCGCAATGTCGGGACGGACGATATTAAAGAGCATCGCGACCACGGTACAAACACCGTCGAAATGCCCAGGTCTCGAG
>CAIKYN010000087.1 GCA_903831635.1 uncultured Spartobacteria bacterium | reverse complement strand
GACATCCGTAATAGAGGTAGACCCTGCCGTCGTTATCCAGAAAGAGATCTGGATCCTGATCGCCACGGACTTTCCCCTCGACAGTCCAGGAGTCGGCTTTCTCGGGATGCTCCGAACGGTAAATCTTCCCGTCTCCTGTCGCCATGAAATAGAGTGCCCCTTTGTATTCAAAGATGGCGGGGGCCCACTGGTTCAGGGGGAGGTTCGGAGGAGAGGCGAGCTTCCAATCACGGAAATCGGGGGACATCCAGTATCCTCCCGATTTCGAGGCAAACAGGTAGTAGTTCCCTTTGAAGAAGAGAGCAACAGGGTCTGCAGCTTCACGGTACCAACCCTTCTCATGATCCTTCTGGATCATGTAATCGACATTAATGGGATTACAGAAGGTGGTTGGCTGCGGGTTGATCAGGGATTCCTCAGCCGACAACTTTGTGAGTGATGGAAGTACGAACAAGGCCGCAACCAACAAGGGGGTTCTCATAAGGGCAATTTAAATCCTCTTCAGAAACGCCGAACCAAAGGCGGGAAGCGTGAATCGCCCTGATACCTCAAGTCCTTCAGGAATCCCAAGATGAGGAGAGGGGAGCATGACACTCTGCTCCTCAGCGGTGAAGTTGATCAGGTGGAGGTGCTCTCCGTCGCGATTTGGGGATCTGAATACCTTAAGCGATTCGATCAGCGGGGACGTGGAGTCGGTCACGTTAGGGGTGATACCGGCCTCCCTGCAGAGTTTGCTGAGCACTTCGCGGAGATAGGAGACATCTGGGACGGTTCCCACATAGCAAACGCGTCCTTTGCCTTTCGTATTCAGTGTTACCGCGGGGGTTCCGGTAAACCAGCGGTCCTCATAGGTGGCCAGCACTTCCGCGCCGTGAAGAGAGAGTAAGTCGAACCAGTAAGAGCCCTCGTAAGTCTCGCCGGAGGAATTCCTAAACTGGATTTTGTCCTGAAACTTCAGCGGTTGCTGTTCCTCCACCTCGATGCCGCAGAGTTCCGTCAGCAGGGAGGGTAGCGTCTCAGTTCGGTTCCGGTTGTCGAGATCCCGCATTGCCGAGAGGCATGTGATCACGAGTGTTCCGCCGTTCTCCACAAAACGACGGAGTTTCTCAGCGCGATCGGAGTCCATCAGAAGCCATGATGGGGCGACAAGGACCTTGTAGGCCGACCAGTCATCCTCAGGGGAGACAATGTCGGTATTGACGTGGTTCTCGAAGAGGGCCTGATAATAACGATGCAGGTGCCGGAGATAACGGAAGTCGGGGTGGGGGAGTCCATCGTCGAGCGCCCAGTCACAGTCGAAATCGCGCAGGATCGCCACATCGGCGTGAGGACTCAGTCCCTCGAGTTCCGACTCGATCGACTTGGAATCCCGGATGAGTTGGGTGATTTCCCGATAGGTGCGGCGTGGTTTGGAGTCCGAGGGGAGGACACCGGCCAGCATGAACTCAACTCCCGAGGGGAAGGCTCTCCAGGAAAAGTACAGGACGCTCGTTGCGCCGTGTGCCAGTTCCTGTCGCGTGATGGCACTCAGGAATCCAGGTTCGACAAGCTTGCGGGGTCTCATGGTGCGACCCGACTGCGCCTCAGTCACCCAGAAGGGGGCCTTCTTTGTACTGCGGATGATGCCGAGTGCTAGAGAAGCGTAGGAAGGGTGGTAGGGAACATCCCCGGAATTCCCATACTCGCTCTCGAAGGTAAAGCTGACCGGGTAGTTGTCGACGGAGACGATGTCGAGTTCCTTGCCGAGGCGATTGAGATCGAGACGGAAGAGGAAGCCGCAGGAGCAGACGTTATGGGTAATGGTTTTCCCAGGGGATGTGCGGCGCAGGGCATCTGCCTGGAGGGCTGCGTAGTCGACGAAGCGCTCTGAGAAGAAGCGCTGGAGATCGAGCGTCGAGGAGGGGCTCTGATGGGCGTTGATCTTCGGTAGTATTACTTCGTCGAAGGATCTGTAGCACTGGCTCCAAAAATCCAGACCCCAGCGACGGTTGAGCTCTTCCACTGTTCCGTACTTCTCCCGTAGCCATCCCTGGAATTTCTCCACACAGGTCGGGCAGTAGCAGTAGGGATCCTCCGCCATCAGCTCGTTGTCAATCTGGTAGCCGATGACATGGGGATTGTCGGAGTAGTGTCTTCCGATTTCCTCGGCGATCCGGATGCTCAGATTCCGGTAGCTCGGGCTGTTGACGCAGTAGTGTCGTCGTCCCCCGAACTCGCGCCGCCGTCCGTCGGCATGGAACTGGTAGACATCAGGATACTTATCCATGACCCACTTCGGGGGAGTGGCGGTGGGAGTGCAGAGCAGGGAACGAACGCCACGCTGTCCGAGCATTTCCACCGCATGGTCTAGCCAAGAGAAGTCAAAAGTGCCCTCCTCCTTTTCCATCTTGATCCAGGAGAATTCAGCCATCCGGACGAGGGTCATCCCTGCCTCCTGCATCAGCTTCGCATCCTCAACGACACGTTCCGGAGAAACGTGTTCGGGATAGTAGGCTGCTCCAAAGTTCAAAGACATATGCCTATCCCAAACGGATTAATTAGCAGAAAGGATCTTGAAGCTCTGCTTCACGATATCTGCTTTCTTGATTTTCGGTTCGGCCCACCGGCCGAACTGCCAGGCACCGACTGTGACGGTGAGAGGAAGCTTGGCGTTGGCAGGGATCTTGGTGAAGACAAGCTTGTCCCCTTGGATAAT
>CAIKYN010000086.1 GCA_903831635.1 uncultured Spartobacteria bacterium | reverse complement strand
ATTCCTAGGTCGCGCCCGCGACCAACTGGCTCTTCAACAGATCAGTCTTGAGGTCGTCGTCATCGGCGAAGTGAGCGGTGATCAAGCTAGCCAGGGTGGTTGCTGTGGCGGAACCTCCTCGGGTGGCGGTGGTTGCTGCGGCGGTGCTTCAGGTGATCATCACCATGACGAGACCTCCGCTCAGGAATCTCAAGGCGCACAAGGCGACTGCGGTTGCAGTCACTAATTCTTTTACAGATCTCTCATGGAATTTAGCACGACGACCACACGGCCCCGTAATGTCGATTGGAAGCGGGCAGCGGCGATTCTTTATGGAGACTGGGGCACCAGCAAAGCTTACGTCATCGGTCTTGCCTTTGCTGTGGCAGGCTATAGCTCTCCATGGCTTATCGGGGCGATGTGTCTCCTTACGGCGCTAGTAGGGGTCAACTACATGACGATCTGCCGCCATTACCCGAATGGCGGCGGCGTCTATGCCAGCGTCCGGCACCGCTCCGAGATCATTTCCATCGTGGGGGCATTCCTGCTTATTGCCGACTATATCGTGACGGCGGCCGTGAGTGCGCTCTCTGCGTTCCTTTACCTGGGAGTTCCTCACCCTGAGTGGTTTGCCGCGGCCTCCATCGCGATCATCGGCGCCTTGAATTATTTCGGACCCAAACACACAGGTGGTGCCGCAGTACTTGTTGCCGTTCCGACGGCTATCGTCGTCGTGCTGCTTGGAATCCTGGCGCTTCCCCATCTAGGTGAGGCGGTTTCTCACATCCAGCCTCTTCATGGCGGGTTTTTTCATAATTGGAATGCCTTCGTCGCCATTGTTCTGGCTCTTTCTGGTGTTGAAGCGATAGCCAACTCAACGGGTGTGATGAAACTCAACCCGGGGAGCACCCTCGAAAAGCCCGATGTCTCCAAGACCGCCAACAAAGCCATCATCGTGGTCATGTTGGAGGTCTGTCTCTTCACAGGCCTGCTGGGGTTGGCCATGGCTGCACTTCCGGGACTGGTGGTTGCCAATGGTGATGTAAACGCCCCAGGTGCCGAAGGCGTCCGTGATTACATGCTCCGCTACATGGCCCAGATCTTCGCTGGCAATCTGTTCGGTCCTGTCTTCGGGCACATTGCGGCTTGGGCGGTCAGCATTGTTTTTGGCATTCTTCTTCTCAGTGCTGTGAACACGGCGATCGTGGCTCTCAGCGGAATTTCCTTCCTCATGGCTCGTGATCAGGAGATGCCGCCGATCTTTGCAAAACTGAATTCTTTCGGAGTTCCGAATGCGGGCCTGTTCTTCGCCGTGCTCGTGCCGGCTGGTCTGGTCATTGCTGTCAGTGACATGTCAGGCCTTGCCGATCTCTATGCCGTAGGCGTGGTGGGAGCCATTGCGGTGAATCTTGGTGCAACCAGCACGGACTGGAAGCTTGCCCTGAAGAATCACGAGCGAGCTCTGATGTTCGTGACTTTCGTGATCATGGCGGTGATTGAGATCTCCCTCTTCATCGATAAGCCGAACGCCCGCATCTTTGCTTTCACGGTACTCGCTATTGGTTTGATACTGCGCGGGCTTGCCAAGGAAAGCTCGGAACGCAAGGCCAAGGCTGCACAGGAGGCGGCGCTTCAGGCAGCCGTCCTTGCCATGGAGAGTACCGGCAAGACCGCGGCTTCAACGCCTAGTGCCAAAAATAGAGCCGCCACAGGGACGGCAGTGGCACCAATTGCCGTTCCAAAGAGCTATAACGGACCCGTTCTTGTTGCGGTACGGGGTAAGGGACGCACGCTCGATTTTGCCGTCAAGGAAGCCGCCGAGAACGGTCAGGCGCTTTATGTCCTCTTTGTTCGTGAACAGCCCGTCATCGCACCGGGAGACCGTAAAAAGAAATGGACCGAGGACAAGCAGGCCCGCGAGACCTTCGAGTCATTGCGGGATAAGGGCCTCGGTGAGACGATCATTCCCTGTTACGCCGTCAGCGATGCGCCAGCAAATACCATCGCCGATCTTGCCTCCACCATCGGAGCAGAGCGCGTTCTGCTCGGTGCCCCCCAGCGGAACACACTGATCCATATGCTTCGCGGGAATATCATCCGAGAGGTTGCAGCTCTTCTGCCCGATGACATTCATCTCTTGGTTTGCGTGTAGGGTCTCTTGATCTGTAAGCCCATGATCGTAGAACGCCTTAAATACATCATCTGGGCCGCTGACACGGCCCGAGCGGTAAAGTTCTACACCAGCGTCTTTGCTGGGAAAGTGATTCGCGAGAACCCTGCAGTGACAGATATCGAGGTCTGCAATGGCATCATTGGCATCCATGGTGGTGGCGAGGGGAAGCGGACCTGGACAGGGATGAGCTTTCAGGTGGCCGATGTGATTGCCGGTGCTGCTGAGATCGTCGCGGCAGGTGGTCAGTTGCTCAGGGAGCCTCAGCCAGAGAATGGGGAGCCACCACACCTGGCCATGTGCGTCGATACCGAGGGGAATGAGATCATGCTCTCCCGGAAAAGGAGCTAGTTCATCTCGATACGCTGGAATGATTCCGAGGAGATCTTTGTCGCTCCCGTGAATGGAAAATCCAGATCAATGATGATGCAGAATGTCATGCAGATCACACCAGTCAGCAGAATGGTGAGAATGGATTGAAGCCAGAAATTTTGTGCCTCAAAGAGGTACGAGAGACTAATGGTGGCTCCAGCCCCCACCAGAAGAACAAACCAAAGAACTACGGGAAGACCGGAGGAGGAGTCATCTATACGCGATGCCCTCAAGCTGTTCATGGTCGTGAGATATTCGATTGAAGTGCGGAAAAAATCTTTTTCCTGATCGTTGCTCGGTCTAATTCGCAGGTAGGCATTTCCGATTTCCTGGAGTAATTGAATCGTTCTCGGGTTGGCCTCACCCTTCTCCAAACTCTTCCATTCATCATTCACCACGGAATCACGGTAATTTCGCAAGAGTAGTTGTAGTTGTCCCTGCGTCGGTTGAGGGAATGCCTTGGTGACGAAATAGAGATCGCGGAGATACCGCGCCTCCTGAACGACATTGGTTGATGTCGTGGAGTATGCCTGCCAGGTTGCGGTGAAGACAAAGGCCAGAAAAATCCCATAGACAGTTCCAAGAGTGCTGAAAAAAGGCCCTGTGACGTCATGACTCTGTTTAAGAAAGCGAAGAGGGACGGCTTTTCTGAAGAGATGGAGTCCAACGAGAGCGAGAAGCAT
>CAIKYN010000085.1 GCA_903831635.1 uncultured Spartobacteria bacterium | reverse complement strand
GACACGACCACCGAACGTGGAGAGCTCGGGGTCACGGGCCAAGGCGTCGGCCGTGAGGTCGAGCAACCAGCTGGCGACCACGCTGCCGCGGCGCCAGACCTCGGTGATCTCAGGAAGATCCATGTCGTATTGATAATTCTCCGGATCGCGGAGAGGGGTGGTCTCGGCGTCGATCTCACGCTTCACCTTACCGGCATTGGCGTTCTTCAGAATATTTAGACCCTCGGCATAAGCCGCCATGATGCCGTATTCGATGCCGTTGTGGACCATCTTGACGAAGTGTCCTGCGCCATTGGGACCGCAATGGAGGTATCCCTCCTCGGCCGTGCTGTCCGTACGGGTACGGCCCGGAGTCACCGGTGCATCTCCCTTGCCTGGAGCAAGAGCCTTCAAGATCGGGTCGAGGTAGGAAACAGTCTCATTGGAACCGCCGATCATCTCGCAATAACCACGTTCGAGCCCCCAAACGCCGCCAGAGGTCCCGACATCAACATACTCGATACCTTTGACCGAGAGTTCCTTGGCGCGACGAACGTCATCCTTATAGTAGGAATTTCCACCATCGATGAGAATATCTCCCTTGGAAAGGAGGGGAACAAAGGTGGCGATCGTATCATCCACGTAGGCAGCGGGAATCATCATCCAGACGGCCTTCGGGCCCGTGAGCTTGCTGACAAGATCTGCCTGATCATTTGCGGCAATGGCTCCTTTGGAAGCGAGATCCTGAACGGCAGCCTCGCTGCGATCCCAAACGACGACTTCGTGACCCGCCTTGATGAGGCGAAGAACCATGTTGGCTCCCATTCTTCCGAGACCGACCATTCCGATGCGCATAGTGTGTGTTCCTTAGGTTGATGTGTTTGTGTGAACCCTTCTCTTTATAGAGGAAAGCTTCGCCGTCAAGCACCGCATGACGCAATCTCGGCTGGCTCCCCGTATAATGACCATGTAGTTGATCAACATGACCAAGAGAACAGGCATCATCGCGGCAATGGATTCCGAAATCCGAAATCTCACGACGGCTCTTGAGCATGAGCGCACCGAGAAAATCGCGGGTCGTGATATCCACTACGGAAATCTGGAGGGGCAACCAGTCGCGCTGCTCCTCTGCGGCTGTGGCAAGGTGAATGCAGCCCTTTCCGCCACATTGCTGGCCTGCCATGCCAAGGTCTCTCAAATCCTTGTCACCGGTGTCTCCGGAGGGCTCGCCGAAGGCCTGCGGGTGGGGGATATCGTGATCGCTGACTCCTTTGTCCAGCACGATATGGATGCCCGCCCCCTCTTTCCTCTCCATGAGATCCCCTTCGAGGGATTCTCAGTCATCGAGGCTGATCCCGAACTCCGACATCTCCTGACATCATCCTCGCTCTCCATGCTTGCGGAGAAAAGAGTGACGGAACTGGGGGAAGCGCGCTCCTTTGAGGGATTGGTTATTAGTGGGGATCAATTCCTCTCCAGCAGTGAAGGCCGCAATCGGGTCTTGAAGGAACTGCCGAAGGCCTGCGCCGTGGATATGGAGTCGGCTGCCATTGCCCAGATCTGCAAAGCGGCAGATCTACCGCT
>CAIKYN010000084.1 GCA_903831635.1 uncultured Spartobacteria bacterium | reverse complement strand
AATCGCTAAACACCTTCATTACATGAATCGCAAAGGCATCGTTCTCGCCGGAGGTTCCGGTTCCCGGCTTCATCCCCTCACCATGGCTGTGAGCAAACAGCTCATGCCGGTCTACGACAAACCGATGATTTACTATCCGATCTCGGTCCTCATGCTCGCCGGGATTCGGGAGATCCTGATCATCTCGACACCACATGATCTGCCTTCGTTTCGCAGGTTGCTCGGAGACGGCTCACGCTACGGAGTTCAGTTTGACTACGCCGAGCAGCCAAGCCCGGATGGTTTGGCCCAGGCCTTTTTGATTGGAGCTGAATTCTTGGCGGGCGCGCCTGCAGCGTTGGTTCTTGGAGACAATCTCTTCTACGGACACGACTTCACGGATACCTTGGCTGAAGCTGATGCCCTGAAGGAGCAAGCAACCGTTTTCGGCTACGAGGTGGCGGATCCTACGGCCTATGGGGTCGTCGAGTTCGATGCATCGGGCAAGGCCATTTCTCTTGAAGAGAAGCCTGCTGAGCCGAAGAGCAACTACGCCGTTCCCGGGCTCTACTTCTACAGTCCCGATGTTGTCGACATGGCCCGCCGTCTGAAGCCCTCTCCACGCGGAGAGCTTGAGATCACGGATCTGAATCGCCTCTACCTTGATGCCGGACGACTCCAGGTGCAGAAACTCGGTCGGGGCACGGCATGGCTGGATACGGGAACCCACGAGTCACTGCTTGAGGCGGCTGACTTCGTCAGAGCAATTCAGAATCGACAGGGACTCCGCATCGCCTGCCTGGAGGAGATCGGGCTTCAGATGGGATTCTTGGACGAGACTGCCTTTGAGCGCTCCCTTGAGCCTCTTGGCAAATCCACCTACGGCACCTATCTCCGAGGGGTGCTCAAGCGCCGCAAGAGATAGTAATTGATCTGACATCGATGCAAAAGTTACCCACCAAAATCCACGACGCTTTCCTTCTCAAGCCGAAGGTCTTCGGCGACGCCCGGGGTTTCTTCCTCGAGTCCTGGAATAGGGAGACCTTTCGCAATATGGGGATTGATTTTGACTTCGTTCAGGACAATCACTCTCGCTCCGCGCGCCATGTCCTTCGAGGGCTTCATTATCAGGCGGGTGACGCAGCCCAGGGAAAACTTGTCTGGGTGACTTCTGGATGTGTCTTTGATGTCCTGGTAGACTTGCGTGAGAGTTCTCCCACCTTCGGCGTCTGGGATGGGTATATGCTCACCTCAGATGCTCACGAGCGGCTTTGGGTTCCCCCGGGATGCGCCCATGGATTCCTGGTCGTGAGCGATCTTGCAGACTTCCACTACAAGGTTTCGGCTCCTTATGCTCCCTCCACCGAGCGTTCACTTCGCTGGAATGATCCTGCCCTCGCTATCGACTGGCCGCTGGAGCGTGGCATCGAGCCCCTTGTCTCCCCCAAGGATGCCATCGCGGCTTCCTTTGAGGAGTGTGAGAAGTACCGCTGAGTCAGCGTACTTCTTACCTCTTGTTGAGCAGGCCGGAGAGCCAGGCAAGACGCTGCTGAAGGCACGATCCTAGGTCATATTTGGCCAGGACTGTTTCACGGGCCTTTTTCTTCATCTGGATAAAATCAGCAGGCCGATCCAGCACATTACTCAGAGTCTGGGCAAGTTGATCGGGCTTGAAAAAGTCTACTAAAAGTCCATTCACGCCATTCGTGATCACCTCCTGCACAGGAGGGGTATCCGACCCCACAACAAGTCCTTCGCAGGCCATCGCCTCAAGCATCGACCACGAGAGGACAAAGGGTCGGGTGAGGTAAACATGAGCAGTGGTGCACTTGAGGAGTTTCACATACTCCCCATAGGGCAGGGAGCCGACGAAATGCACGCGTTCCTCATCCAAAGGAAACTTCTCAAGCATCATCTTCTTGTAAGTTGTTCCTGCAGGCGCAGCCTTGCCGTAAGCCACGCGGTCATCACCCGCGATCACAATGTGGACGTTGGGACGCTTCTGGAGAAGAAGATGGGCGGCTTCGATGAATTGTGGGAACCCGCGGTAGGGCTCCATGCCTCGAGTCGCATAGGTCACGATCTCCTTGTGACCTGAGAGATCAATCTTGTGATTGGGGTCCTCGGGAGTTGGCTTGGAAAGGATGAGTTTTGCCTCAGGATCCGGCTTGAAGAAATTCGTGTCGATTCCCTCGTGCGAGATGATGAGGCGCTGGCGGAGATGGGGGGGGTATTGCTCGTACTGGAAGCGAGTCGGGCACAGACCTGCATCGGCGCTGGCTAACTCCGAGAGGAGGCAGGCATTCTTGATGCGGATACGGGCTTCGTCGTCAGCCGTGACGGGCTCTGATGGATCAAAGTCACAGTCCGTACCGTGCGAGTGGTAATACCACTCGAAGTTGAGTGCGAGAGGTGTCCTTGGGAAGAGATCCTTCATGAACAGGCAAGGCCCCCAGCCCGCATGGCCGAAAATCAGATCGGGAATCCATCCCTTCTGCTTTTCCGCGAGCATCACCTCGTAAGCTCCCTGACCGTGAAGAATAGTGTCCTCAAAGGGTCTGATGTAGTGATGAGTCTGCGGGGAGGGTTCCCTCTTTCGTTGATAAATGATCTTGCGGACACCCGGCATCTCACCATTCACCGCAGTCGTCAGGAAGCAGACCTCATGCGCTGGGTTGGAGCCGAGCACTGCGGCGATGGATCGGAGCTGGGAAGGGAAATTCGGATGAACAAGGAGAATGCGCATAGCGTTAAGAACGTCATTTGAGTGTAGGAGGAAACGGCTTATTGTCGAACTTTCGCTCTCGTGATGTCCCGAGATTGGGTGTATAACGGCTGACCATGGAAAATACTCCTCCTCCCCGTGTTGTGAAGCTCGGGGACATTCTTCCCAGCCTTGCCAATTTCGAGATAATTCTTTCCTCGCTGAAAAGCTACCGCCTCTGGCCGGTCGTGCTTCGCGAAGCACTCCTGGACAAGGCGATTTCTGGAGTTGCCTGCAACGAAGGAGAGATAGCCGAAGCTTGGGCCACCTGGTGCAAACGTAACGAGGTGGATCCTGCAAACCCAGTGTTCGAGGGATTGTCGCGACCTGAAATGACGGTGGCGGCCCTAAGGGAAAAAAAGATCGAGAAATTCCGAGAGCAGAACTTCGGTCGGATGGTTCCAGAGTACTTTCGTTCGCGAAAAGGACTTCTCGACCGCGTCACCCTCGAGGTGGTCCAGTTTCACCATGCCGCTGTGGCGGAAGAGGCTCTGTTCCGGTGCCTTGAGGGAGAGCAGACTCTCGAGGAGGCAGCCCATGAACTAGCCCACAGCGACGGCGGTGAACCACCCGTCAGAAAAGTCGGGCCGATCGGAATGGGACGCCTCAGTTCAGGGCTTGCGGCTCTGGTTAACGGATCGAGATCCGGTGCCCTCTTGGGGCCGAAAAAGCTCGGTCATTTTCATTGTGTCGTACGGGTGATCGATATCCGGGAGGCAGCTCTGGATGTACGGATGAGGAACCGCCTGCTCGAAGAGCTTCTCAACAACTGGGTAGAACAGCAGATGGCTGCCATGACAGGCCGACCACCACGCCCTATGGCTCATGATGAAGAAGAGACCGCTTCAGTTACCGCACACCCTGCAGGTGCCTTGAAGAATAGAACTGCGTAAATCGAAATATTCACATGGAAAAGGCTGTGCTGGAAAACAGGTTGCTCCCCCGATGAGAAAGGTCTTGATAGTCATTCCTCATTTCTATGGATCCGGGAATGGTTTTTACGGTTCGACCGGCAGCGATGTGTCGCGTCGTGTGAAGGCTCTCGATCGCGTCATTGAGGGGCTTCATGAGAGCCTCGGATCACGTCAGGCATTCCTTCTTTGCTTGCAGCAGCATGTCGAGGGCAAGGGGAACGGATTCCTCATCCAGGCCAACCAGTCTCTCGCCTCCCAGATCGATATCGCCGTCTGTACGACTGGTGGGAATCATCTGATATCGAGCCTGGGATCACCCTCAGCTCTTTTTCATCACCGGCAAACCGGATCCGAGCCAATGAAACTGGGTTTTGCATGTCATCAAGTTCTCAGGGAAAATCTCGGCCGCTACGACTGGTACTGTTATCTGGAGGATGATCTTTTGATCACCGATGCACTCTTCATGAACAAGCTGGAATGGTTCGTGAAGGAATACGGCGAGGAAACAACGCTCGCCCCGCAGCGCTTCGAGCGATCCCTGGTCCATCCGGCCCACAAGCTCTATCATGATGGATCCGTCAGGCCCGACTTCACCGCCTCATGGCAGGATGTGACCGACCGCCAGGTCCTAGAAAGCAATGTCTTGGGGAGTGCCATGCGCTTTGAGCGCTGGCCCAACCCCCACTCTGGGTGTTTTTTTCTGACAGCAGCCCAAATGGAGAAATGGGTCTCGATGCCCTATTTCGGCGATGGTGATTCCGGATTTGCAGGACCCTTGGAGAGTGCGGCCTCTCTCGGAATCATCAAGACATTCCGGCAATACAAACCAGCACCCGCTAACGCAGGATTTCTTGAAGTGGAACATCTCCATCCCAGATATCTTGGAGAGGCATTGAAATTTTCCTAATGCCTCACGAAGACGAGTGCATTGCCTTGGCCACCGATGAGGGGTATGTCGCTCAGGCCTGTATTGTTCTGGCCTCCTATGCTCTCTCTAATCCGTTCAACCGAAGGGATATATTCATTTTTACCAACAATGTTTCTGAAGGAAGAGTTCGCATGCTTCAGACCACCGCTGCTGCATTCGGCCTTAGGTTAAGGTTGCAGGAAATGGAGGCTTCACTGATTAGAGAGCTTGGGCGGCACACCAGGAACATGATACCTCATGTGAGTGAAGCGGCTTATGGAAAGCTGCTGATACCTCGAGGACTTCCCGAAGGTTACAGGAAATGCCTCATCTTGGACTGCGATATACTCGTGAGAGGAAGCCTTGACCGATTGTTTGAAACAGACCTTCAAGGTAGGTCCTTGGGTGCCGCGATCGATGCCATGGAGCCAACTAAAAGCGCGGTACGACTGGAACTTTCTCGAGAGGCCTTCTATTTCAATTCAGGGGTACTCCTCATTGATCTCCAACAATGGAAATCGGAGAAACCATTGACCCGAGCCTTTGATTTAATTGCCAAAAATCACCAGAAGATGATGTTCATGGAGCAGGATCTGTTGAACCTGTTATTCAATGGTCAACTCAAGCAACTTGATCCCAAATGGAATGCAATAATGGTGATTGTTCCCCGTGGGTATATCCGAAACTGGAAAGGAGTTCCCGATGATCAGGCAATTCTCCATTTTGCGGGTGAACTCAAGCCATGGCACGAATTCTATCATCCGGTCATGAGAAATCTTTACCTGAGTTATGCCCAGTTATGCACCTGGATCAAAATACCTAACCTTGGTCCCTCGGGCAAAATCCAAAGAAAGGCTGCCTTGATCCTGGCGGAAAAATTCGGGCTGAAAGATCTTGAAAAAAAATACACTCAAAAAAACGCTGGATGAATCACTCACGAACAAGAAGGGGTAATTGCTTTGATCTCATCACTCATCATCGGGAGTCTTTGCGGGCAAAAGCAGAGCAGACTTCCTTAATGATGTAGGCAGCAGAGTGCCTCTCTTTAAATCCCTTGCTCAAATCCATAGCCCTTGTTCTGAGATTTCCCCAATTATTAAGTGATTTCAGAACAATATCCGCAACCGAGTCAGCGTCATTGCTTTGATAGACCATTCCTGTTGCCGTCCCCGAGAGGATCATCCTTCCCATGGAAGTCAGAGATGGGACAACGACCGGCAGGCCCAGACTCAAGGCATCCGTGAAAATGGCCGATGCAGTCAAACAGTAGACCTTTGGATCGTAGGGTAGGAGCAGCAGCTTGCAGTCTGCCATCCGATCCAGTTGAGCTTGTTTTTCAAGGTGTCCCACCGACAGGGAGACGTTGGTATCGAGCCAGCTAGGATGAATTCTGGGGCGAAGGAAACTTTCATGCTCCCGACCCAAGATCTGAATGTACGACTTTAGGCTGGGATGACGCTGGCGCAGTCTCTCCAGGATTTCGGGCAATCGCCGGATTCCCTGCTCGGGTCGAGATGCTCCAAAGATCCCCAGATCAAAGCTGGGGTTGGGATAAGCACTTGAGCCGGCAGCCGCATTCCCTTGGATCACGGGGAGAAACAAAACCGGAATCGAAAGTATCTGTGACAGTAAGGTCGAAAGGATGGGATCCAAACTGGAAAAGGTCACGCGCGGTTGGGCTCTCTTCAATCTGGAAATCGCATAGTGCCAGCGGTGAAAGTCACCCGATACAGAGAGTGTCGTTGGATCGACGTTCCAGTCTCCGGGAGGGCGGTGCAGGAAAAAGGAGATGGCTGGACGACTTCCGAGAGGGATGCTTTCAAGCCAACGGGCTATCCCGATGATCTCAAGATCCGTCGTCCACCCCACATGAAGAAGATCATGTGAAGAGGGAGACCCTGGGTAGTGACGATGAAGCGTTGCAGGCAATGCTTCAGCTGCCATCATGAACGAGGCTAATCGGGTCTGGGGATCGTTGCCGGCAAGGATATTTCCATGAAGGAACGGAACCACCGGGTCGACGTTGAGTTGAGCGGCGAGATTTTTATCGAGGCGAGAGTTCGCGAAGCAATGCCATTGCATTCCTGCCTGAATGACCGCCTCCTTAAGGCTCTTTGTCTCTGGAAGCCAATGCCCTCCTGGGTGATCAAGACCATTTTGCAGTAATAGGAAACGCTTGAACCTCATAGAGAATTCAATGGAAAAGAAAAATCCTGCGTCAGATCAATCATTTGTCTGCAAAATCTTAAGAGCTTCACCGCATCAAACCCTTAATCGGCGCCGCGTGAATCCAGTTCATACATTGTGGGCGACCCTCATCTACGGCCATCCACCGATAACTGCTGCCTAGTTCCGCAAGAATGGGCGACGTGTTCGGATCCCTAGCTCCTTCGCTAATGATTGTGATACGATGTGAAGTCGAAAATCTCTCAACCAGTGTCTTGGTGATGAGAGCGTTGGCAAAGTCATGACACTCGATAAGCAGGGTCGAAAAAAGAAGGGAAGGGGCTACATCGGGGCGAAGCAGATCCAGTTCACAACCCTCGCAATCAACCACCAGGAACGGTTTGGTAGAGCCAAGCAAGTGGTCTTCTAATTCTTCTGCGCTAAGTTTCCCCATGACGTGAATACGATCACTCACATTATTGACGGACGCGTATTGTCGACAAACTGTTTGAGACTGTTCGTCGATATCGAAGGCCAATATTCTAGACCCGGCAGTTCTTATCGCCATTCCGATGGCATAGTATCCCTCGGCACATCCCACATTCAGGATCAGATCGGGCCCCCTCGCGATGGCTTCCTCAATCCACCCATGAAGCTCCTGCTCATAGAATCCAAGCAGCTTGGAAGACATGTCCATTCCATCCCCCCACGTATGATGGGAAGGGAGTATCATTCCTGCGAATGGGCCTGCTTGGACGACAGCTTCGGTCTTTTGGAGGATATACGCCGAGAGTTTGGCCTTGAGGGACTGATATGATTCGGAATGAATCACTTGCCTGATAGGTAGGAGGGTCTTGGTCTCTACCTCACCGACTCCAGACTATCGAACGGCTTCGAGAACTGATCCGTCAGAATGGATAGAAGTGTGCGGCTTCGGACCTGAATATTCACGGTGACGGCCATTCCCGATTTGAGAGGAAGCTTCTCTCCGTTGTGGGTGAGGAATTGGCGATTGAGTTTTACCCTGGCCGGAAAGCGTGGATATTTGAACTCCTCATTGGGTGGTAGGGAATCGGCAGCCAGATAGGCAAGTGTACCTTTGATTTCTCCGAACTCGCGGAAGGGGAAAGTGTCCACGCGAACCACTGCTGGCAGGCCTTCGTGAATGAAACCGATATCCTTGTTAGTGAGGAAAATCTCAGCGACCAAATCCTCACCCGGGATGATGCTCAGAAGTTTGTCTTTCGCCCCGACAACCGTCCCGGGTGCCTTCTTGTTGAGATCAAAGATGACGCCATCCATCGGAGCCTTAATCTCATGATAGCCGAGTTTTTGTTGCGATGCTGCCTGAGAACTCGAGATCTCGGCAAGTTTCCTGGTGATCTCATGTTCCTGCTGGTCGAGTTCCGAGCTCACCCTGGAATAATCGCTCTGAAGTTGGTCGAGCGCGCGCTGGGCATTCACCCAATCGGCTTTTCTGTCGAGGATCTCAACCATCGAGACCACACCTCCTGAAACCTGACTGTAATGTTCATAGGCCTCCTTCTTGATCCTCACCAGATCAGCAGCTCCGGGAATCTGCTTCTCCATGCCTTCTTTTTGCGCTCTTTTTTGTTGAAGCGATGACTCGTCCAGCAGGATTGCCTGCCGCTGTTTTTCCAGTCCCTGAACCTCTGCCTGAGCCACGTCCTGATTGATCCTGATAATGGTCTGCCCCCTCTTCACGGCATCGCCGTTGTGCACGAGCACTTCAGAGATGACTCCCTCGACCGGAGATTCCACCTCGTGGGCTTCACCTGCCGGCACTAGTTTTCCCTGGGCGGGAACAACCTGACCGATCTTGGCAACAGACACCCAGATGCCGAATGCAGCAGAGAGCAGGATCAAAAAATAGAGGAAAAGGCGCGACCAAAAGATTGTCGAAGGCATGGGCGCGTCCTTATCGGGCTCGAACATGCGGCGTACGATGCCGCGTTTGTGAATTCGTGTGTCTGTCATGAAAGTGAGGGGACGTTGACTAGAGTCTCGCGGTGTTGAAGGCATAAATCATGCCTAGTTCAGGCTTGCCCTGCGGTCTGATGCTGATGGATTGAAACTGTGAAGCGAGCAACAGTTTTTCTAATGCCTTCTGATTGTCTCCATGCCACTCCAACAGGATCATGGAGAACTTTTCAAGGAGCCCATGCTCCTGAAGGTCGCGAAGGATGGCCGTTTCAGCCCCCTCGCAATCAACCTTCAGAATGAAGGATTTGCAGGGGGAGCCTGCGATGACCTCAGTGAGCACCGAGGAAGCTTTCTTCAGGGGAGCCTCCTGCTTTTCGTAACCGGGACGATTTTGCAGGTGGGAAAGATCCTTCCATTCCATATCCGTCCGGGTATGACCCTTGATGGCGCGGGTGTAGGCAACAGAGATGGTTTTATCGGTATCGCTGAGTCCGTAGGGATGGAGGTCGATTTTCTCCGCCAGATCCGGGTTCATGTCCAAGTGATGGTATGCCTTTTCCAGAGTCGGCTTGAGAGGCTCGAAGGACGTCACCCTAACCACCCTCTCCATGTTGGCAAAGTGGAGCGAGGCAAAGAGAAGATTAGCCCCGATATCGATCACATGCGCATCTTCGGGAGTCGTGATGTCATAAAAGCCATGCCCGAAGAGTTCGTTCACAATGTAGCAGTCTTCGATGTTGTCGACCGTCAGGTGGAGTCCCCCGATCTCGAGCTTCAGTGAGTCCCCGTCATTGCCCCAGACCGCCCCGTCTCGTTGAGAGAATAACTGGATGACATTAAAGCACTGGATGACCTTCTCTCGATTTTCCGGGGTGAGCTGGATGGTCGACTTTCCTAGGGCTAGTGAAGTGGAATTTCGCACTCTCTGCGCGAGTTCCGAGGGATTCAGCTGGGGATGGGCATTGTGCTGGCTCATACAGCCTCCTGCTGGAGAGCGAGCGTGTAGTAGAGCCCCTTCTTCTCCATCAGTTCGTCATGGGTGCCGCTCTCCTTCAGGAGGCCATGCTCCATATAGAAAATCATATCCGCGAGCTTCACTGTCGTCAGGCGGTGCGTGGCAAAGAAGATGGTCTTGCCCGCAAAACGCTGGCGAAGGTTATTAATGACGCGTTGTTCCGTAGGAGCATCCAGTGCACTGGTGGCCTCATCGAGTAGAAGGAGGCTTGGTGACTGCATTACAAGTCGTGCGAGGGCGATACGTTGCCGTTGTCCACCGGAGAGGTTGCGTCCCTGTTCACCCACCGGAGTAGCATAGCCATTGGGGAGTGTCATAATGAAGTCATGAGCCTCTGCCAGCTTTGCTGCCTCGATGATCCGTGAGGCGGGGGCATCTGGATCACTCATGGCGATGTTATCCATGACAGAACCCTCCATCAGAAGGGTTTCTTGGAAGACCATTCCGATTTGGTGGCGTAGGGAGTTGAGTTCTACCTTGGAGAGATCGAAGCCATCGATCTCGACGCTTCCTTTGACTGGCTCATAGAGACGGGCGATAACCTTTAGCAAGGTGCTCTTTCCTGATCCGCTGAGACCCACCATGGCCACGAGTTTACCTGCGGGCACCTCGAGGGATACATGTTCCAACTGTAGCTTTCCCGGTGCGTAGCTGAAGTCGAGATTCTTACACTCAACCCGTCCCATGATCTCCGGAATCGGCATCTGATCATCGGAGTCTTGATCCTCGCGGGCGCGGTTGGCCACATCTCCGAGACGGTTGACCGAGAGGGCTGCTTCCTGGAAATTCTGCCAAGACTGGGCCAATCGCAGGAGTGGGCCCGTCACGTATCCGGCAAGGATGCGGAAAGCGATGAGCTGACCAAGGCTCATTTTTTGGTCGATCACCATGTAGATTCCCACCCAGAGGACCGCGACATCGTTGAAGCGGTTAATGAGCATTCCCAGTGTCGAAGCGCTGGTGGAGGTGATTGTGTTACGGAAGGATGCGGAGATCGTGTCACCGTAGCGGCGGAACCACTTCCAGCGGCTTCGGGTCTCGATATTCTGTCCCTTGATCGTCTGGATGCCGGTGAGAGATTCGACCAGATGGGATTCCGTGGCAGCCCCCTTCTCGGCTCGTTCTTTCAGCTGACGCCGAATGATTGGGGAGACGAAAAGCATCAAGGCCACCAGCAAGGGGACGCCGAGGAGTGAAATCACGGTCAGCTCAAAGCTGTAAAACAACATGATCCCCACGTAGACCATCGAGAAGGCCGCATCCAGGAGTGCAGTGAGAGCCGTTCCGGTCAGGAAGTTGCGAATCTTGTCGAGTTCGCGAAGCCTCGAGGCGATCTCTCCGACAGGACGCTGGTGGAAGTAGGAGAGGGGTAGGCGGTAAAGATGCTCCAGCACCTGCAGGCCGATCGAGAGATCGATGCGGTTCGTGGCATCCGTGAAGAGGAAGGTGCGGATAGCCGTGAGTGCCGCGCCGAAGAGCGTGCAGATAATGAGCAATACCGCCAGCACATCGAGAGTATTGAGACTTTCCTGCACGATTACCTTATCGATGATCACCTGGATGATCATTGGGTTTGCCAGGGCGAAGAGCTGGATGAAGAGCGACGCGATGATGACCTCGATGAAGGTGCGCGTGTGTTTCTTGATGTACGGAATGAACGAGCGGAACCCGAAAGCCTCTCCCTTGGGTGATCTGGAACGGCGCGTGAGCAGGATGGCGTATCCCTGTTCTCCTGCTTCTGGAAGATCCTTCCAATCAGTCCATTTTTGTTGATCCGCCTTGGAGTCGGCCATGGGGTTTGCGATGAGCAAACCATGGGCGGAGATCGCCTGAATCACGACGGGAGAGTCGTTGATGACCATCAGGAAGGGGGCGTCTTGATCCCTGAGTAAATCGACGGGCAGGAGCAGTGGTTGCGTGGCAATACCGATCATGTCGGCGACCGAGCCAATGCGTGCAAAGGAGAGCGCTGCCGACCCCTCCTTACCTTCCAGGTGGAATTTCAGAGCCGATCGGATCACCTCATCGCGGAACGGGAGATTGAGTTGCCCTGCCATCATTCTCAGGCAAGCAAGGATAGCCTCCTCCTTGGAGGCAGCCCGATGGAAAGGCGGTGGCGGAGTTGCTAACGAAGGGTGAAACTCGTGGGGTGAAGGACGGGAAGATGCTTGGGGGGTTGATGGCTCCCCGGAAGTCGAGGAGGGATCACGAAGGGCAAGTTGCTGACCGGTGGCTTGAGCAATTGTTCCCAGGAGGGTCTCAAGCAATTCCCGTGGGACCGTCACGATGCGCCCGTTCTGCGATTTCAGAAGGGTCAGGTTGGATTCTCCGATTCCGGCATCTTCGGCAAGCTCATCCTCCGTTCCCACTGATGCTTGTCCGATGAGTTCAAGAGTGATCTGTTTGGCGGCGGCTAAAGGAAGTTGACGCTCCTTCATGAGGCCTGCGATCAGCAAGTAAAGCTCAGCAAGAGAGGGTCTCGATTCCAAGCCCAAGAGCCATCCCGGGTGAGCAAGACAGAGATCGGTGAAGCACTTCGAGGGGATCATCAGCGCCTTCACCCCGGAAGCGGCTCGCACCCAGTCGCAGGTGACGCCAGTGGCCAGAGGGAACCATCCGACCAAGGTGCCGGGTTTGATCAACTCGAGGGAGACAGGGTTTTCGCCGGGAGCCACAGCGCCAAGGAGCCGTGCGTTCCCCTCCAGAATCAGATACAGCGAAGCAGGGGATTCTCCGGGCGGGAGGATTTCCTCGCCCGTCTGAAAGGCAACTTCCGCCACGCGGGATCGGAGCGCTGAGGCCACATCTTGCGGTGGCAGATCCGTAAATGGGTGCGTCCGGGCAATCAGTGCAATGGGATCCTGTGGGGAGAGACTTTCTGACATGGAGAGTTCATTATTCATAAAACACAACGAATGTCATCGAATTCGCGGATTTTTCTCATGGGGTCAGTGCGACTTCGGGAGATGGCGAGGTATTACCACTTGCGCATCGCACGTTGCTGGATTACCCGAAAGAAGATACTCTGAACGAAATTCAGACAAGTTTCCTATAATACCTACCCCAATGCTGACCGTGTCGAAATCCCCCTTTTCTTGCTTATTGAAGATTACAATGAGTCGCGCTTCCGCAATCGCATGCCTCCTGGCAGTCTTTTTTGCGATCGATCCGGTACTCCACGCCTCGCTGGTGAGCATCGCACCGAATTACCCCGGATCCACCCGCTGGGAAAAGGCGAACCAGGGAGCCTTTGCCGCACTCAGGCAGGATGGGTCTGTCCTT